>JBEQAN010000022.1:0-10904 GCA_041640315.1 Leptospiraceae bacterium | reverse complement strand
AAGTTTTGACATAAATTCAAATGTCAAAAACAATAATTGGAGTTTTTAGATTTAATCCATCCAAAGAATATTTAAAAAAATTATAATGTCATACTTATAATGATTCTAAATATAATTAAATTCTAAATAAAAATAGTTTTATAAAAAAGATAAAATTTTTATTGTCTTTTTGAAGGTTTTTAATTTTGTTAAAATTATGAAATCAACAATAAATATAGGAATTCAAGATGAATCACGAAAAAAAGTAGTAGAAGTATTAAAAAAACTATTGGCAGATACTTATTTTATATATTTTAAGACCCATAGTTATCATTGGAATGTAACTGGTCCTATGTTTCAAACCTTGCATGATATGTTTATGCAACAATATACTGAACTTTGGAATACCATTGATCGGATTGCGGAAAGAATTCGTTCTTTGGGAGAATATGCCCCCCATAACTATCAAATTTTATCCAAATTAACAAGTATCCCCGATGATGATAGTATTCCTAAGGCTCAAGATATGATAAAACATTTAATTGCAGATCATGAAAGGATAATACAATATTTACGTGAACATTTTTATGTCGCTGAAGAAGCAAAAGATGAAGCCACAGTAGATCTTTTTACCCAACGACTAGATGTTCATGAGAAAACAGCTTGGATGCTAAGGGCTTTATTGGAATCATAAATAAAAAATTCTTTAAATTTTTTTAATTGAAATTTAATGGGTTTCATTTAAAATTGTAAATGAATTATATTCTTTGCTGTTTTTTATAATTTCTGAATTAAGATAATCAAAATCATAGATTTCTAACAAGGTAGAGGTGTCTTTAAAAAGAGAGCGTCCAAGACCTAAGCCAGGTGCATTGTATTTTACACCTAAACTATCAAGAATACTTGGAAAAATATCAAAACTAGAAAACTTTCTATAAGTAGTTTTGATGGGTTTTGAAGCAGCGTTGATAAAAACATTATAAATTCTACGTTTTGCTTCTGGAGATACAAAACTTCCATCCATATAGAGATGATCTCCCACAATTACAATCGTAGTGTTTTTATAAAAGGGTTGTGTTTGTATCCATTTTACAAAAGATGCAACCTGTTTACTAGCACAAGCGAGAACATTTTTATATTGAGAATCAAATTTTTTTTCACAAGAAGGAGAAAGATAACCATCAAAAAAATGTGTGTCTACTGTTAATAAGATAAGATTAAAGGGTTGATCTTTCGAAGATAATTCTATTAATTCTTCTTTTGCAAACTGATATAATTTTTCATCTTCGAAACCCCACCAGACAAAATAATCTTTTGGTATTTTATTCTTGGATTTGTAGTAATTGATATCTTTTATGATCACATTGCCATGGGTTTCGAAAAAAATATCTCTATTTGCGAATTCTTTTTCAGAACCAATAAGAAATCTTTGTTGATATCCTGCCTTAGCTAAGATATCTGTTAAACCTATAGCATTAGGTAAAAAGCTATAAAATTTTCTATTTGGAGGCTCAAAGATTGGCATATTCAATGGTATACCCATGGTTTGAGCTACAATTCCAGCAATGGTCCAACCAGTACCATTGAGTTGAATTGCACCACCGAGTTGATCAGAATCCGAAAAATGAATGTAATTGAGTGCTAATTCTCTTAACTCTGGTATTAAATCTTCTTTGAAATCTCCACCATCAATAATTCTAAGAAAGGTTGATTCCATGGATTCAAGGAAAATCAAAATAAGATTTCGTTTAGGCTCTGGAAATTGAAATTCAATATCTTTTGGATCGATATATTCTTTTTTATAAATTTCTGTTTTTTGAAAATAAGAATATATATAATTATCGAGCCTAAAATTCATGATTAAGGAATCCAAACTTAAAAGTGAATAATTGATGGTAAAAATCATTAATATAATATTTGTTATTTTAAGTATCAATAAATTTTTTTTAAGTTGATAGAAAATTAGAACTAATAAAAATATAATAACTGGGATGACAAAATGTTTTTGAAATACACTATTTATAAAATGAAGTTTTATTTCATTGGCTGCTCCAAGTTTTGGAGATAGAACATGAAATACAATTTCCTGAATGGTAATTCCTTGGAAATTTTTTTCGAGCCATTTAATGGATTGAAATAAAATGAATGATAAAAAGTACAAAATAGCTAAAAAAATAAATTTTATCATCATGAATTTGGGTTTCATTATAATTTTAATTATATGTTTGTGATTGAATAAAAGGTAGTTCGTTTGTAAGAATGGAGCTAACATAAAAACCATCAGCACCTTTATTCAGAAGTTCTTCGAAATTAATTTTTTCATTTACATTATGAATAAAGATAATTCGATTTGCTCTTTTTATAATTTTAATTATAAATTCATCGTTTAACCATGTATCGGGAATAGCAACATTCATGACTTTGGGATTAAAAGCAATGAATTTGAATAGTTCTTCATGGGACATGGAACCTTCAGATACTTTTAAAATATAGTTATCAAATCTATAAATCGATTCTATTGTATAAAGCATTTCTTTTGTTTGTATTTCTGGTATGATTCTTTTTAAAAGACTTTGATCAGTTAACTTCACCTCCGCAATTAATTTATGCCAAAAAGCTTTTTGATACTTTCTATAAGATAATTTAGAATGAATATTTTTGTTATATTTTAGAGCAACAATTAGATATGTGTCTTGGTAATTTCTCATAAACGGAAGTACATCTTGCAAAATTATTGGTATCCTTTTTGAACCATTATTTAGATTGGAATTCAACAAATTGTTATTTACTAAGAGAATTGTACCATCAGATAGAATAAAATCCATTTTATAAATTTTATATCCCTTATGATAGAGAAATTGAAGGTTTTTTTGAAACTCGATATTGTTCAATTCAAATCCTTTTAATTCTTTTGATACATCGAATATAATTTTATTTTCGATTGTAGCATTGGGTTTGAGTTGTTTTTCTGTCATTTTTTTGCCATCTTCTAAATTAGAAAAGGTTAAAATAAAATCATAGTAATTTCGTATAAAAGTTTTATAAAAATTTATTATTAAAATTAATAAAGTTATGGATAAAAAAATAAAAATTATCTCCTGATAATTTTTTTTTATGATTATGATTTGATTTTCTATAAGAGTTTTTATAATAAAAAGAACACCCGTAGCAGAGACTATTGAAATAAGCACATAAATCATCAATCTATAATAAATTGGTAATTCAAATTGATAAGCAATGAAAAATACTTCTGAAAAATTAAAGTTTTTATATTCGTTTCTAAATAAATAAATTAGATTATAGAATAACACAATCTTAAAAATTAGCACTAAAAAAATGAAATTCATGGATATTTCTTTTCGTTTTGGAATCATATCTATTTTATATTATTAACAATTATTTTTAAGAAAAGTTTAGTTAAAATTTAAAGAAAGATCAAAAAAAATTATCTTTACTGTAGAGGCAATACTATTTTTAAATCTTTTTATTGTTTTTAATAAAATTATTATTCTTTTACATACTTCTTCTATACTGTCCCCCCACTTTGTATAATGTGTGGGTAATTTGACCAAGAGAGCAATATTTTACTGTTTCCATGAGTTCTTCAAAAATATTATAAGGTTTATTGGGAGGATGGTTTTTTGCAACAGAAATTAATTGTTTTAGTTTGATTTCAGATTGTTCTTGATTTCTTTTTATAAATTCATTTAAATTTTTGATTTGTTCTTTTTTTTCCAAGTCTGTACTTCTTACTAATTCTACTTGGATCTGATTATTGTCGCTATCTGGATTGATAAAAGTATTAACGCCAATAATAGGAATTGCACCAGAGTGTTTTAGTTCTTCATAATACAAAGATTCTTCTTGAATTTTATTTCTTTGATACATAAATTCCATTGCACCAATCACACCACCTCGTCGGGATAAATTTTCGAATTCTTCTAAAACTGCTTTTTCTACCATATCCGTTAATTCTTCGATGATAAAGCTTCCTTGAAGGGGGTTATCGTTTTTATTTAAACCAAATTCTTTATTAAGAATCATTTGTATAGCAAGGGCTCTTCGAACAGATTCTTCTGTTGGGGTTGTAATAGCTTCGTCATAAGCATTTGTATGAAGAGAATTACATCGATCATAAATGGCAATTAAGGCTTGTAAAGTAGTTCGGATGTCGTTAAAGTCAATTTCCCTTGCATGTAAACTACGTCCAGAGGTTTGAATATGATATTTTAGCTTTTGCGAACGTTCATTGGCATGATAATAATACTTCATGGCAATTGCCCATATTCGTCTTGCTACTCTTCCTATAACCGAATATTCGGGATCCATACCATTAGAAAAAAAGAAAGAAAAATTTTGCGCAAAATCATCTATCTGCATACCTCTTGCTCTATAATATTCAACATAGGTAAAAGCATTGGCTAAAGTAAATGCCAGTTGAGTGATGGGATTTGCCCCTGCCTCTGCAATATGATAACCTGAAATACTAATCGAGTAATGGTTTTTAATGTGATTCTGAATGTAGTATTCTTGAACATCTGCTAACATTCTTAAAGCAAATTCGAGAGAGAATATACAAGTATTCTGTGCTTGATCTTCTTTTAAGATATCTGCTTGTACAGTGCCACGAACTTTTTTTAATGTATCTTTTTTAATTTTTTCATAAATTTCTTTCTCTATAAGAGCATCCCCAGTAGTGCCAACTGTACCATATCCGAAAAGCTGACCATTAGCAATTATCGCTTTTTTATAATGAGGATGATGAATATCAACATAATTATGTTTTTTTAATTTCTCACTTTCACCTATAGATAAAAGATATTTTTCTACTTGTTGATCAATAGCAGTATTAAAAAACATAGCTAAAATAATGGGTGCTGGTCCATTGATAGTCATAGAAACAGAAGTTTTAGGATCGCAAAGATCAAAGCCTGCATAAAGTTTTTTCATATCATCTAAGGTGCAAATAGAAACACCTGCATTTCCGATTTTTCCATAAATATCTGGACGAATGTCTGGGTCTTCTCCATAAAGGGTTACAGAATCAAAAGCTGTGGAGAGTCTAGAATAGTCCGAATCTTTACATAAATAATGAAAGCGTTTATTGGTTCGAATAGGAGTTCCTTCGCCCGCAAACATTCTTGTAGGATCTTCATCTGTTCTTTTAAAAGGGAATATCCCACCAGTATAAGGAAATTTACCTGGGAAATTTTCTTTTCTTGTCCATTCAAAAATATCTCCTAGATCACTAAACTTAGGGGTGCTAATTTTGGGAATTTTTAAATGGGATAAGGATTCTTCGTATAGTTTATAGGTGATTTCTTTATCTTTAATTTTCACACTATAAGTTTCTTGTTTATATTGGTTTTTAATATCTTCCCAATGTTCTAAATATTCTAATTCTTCTGTTGTAAGTTTTTCTTTAATCTGAGCTTCAAATTGGTTTAAATGTTGAGTTAAAGCTTCTATTATATTCAAATTGGTTTCTTGTTGTTCTTGTAATAGTTTTATGGTTTCTTTTAAGTGATGATATTTTTGTAGAATGCTTTTGAGTTCTTGCGTTTCTTTATGATAGATTTCTATTGTTTCTTTAATTTCTCTTAAATAGTGGATCCGATTTTCTGGTATAATAGGATTTTTTTTGGATATAATTTCTTTTGGATATACATTTGTAGAATAGTTTTTATTAAATTTCTTTGCAATAAATTTAACTAAATAATCAAATAAAGCGTTAACCCCTAGATCTTGATATTGACTTGCAATTGTACCAAATATGGGTAAGTCTTCATCTTTTGTCTGAAATAGATTTCTACTTCTTTTGTATTGTTTTCTTACATCTCTTATAGCATCAAGACTTCCCATTTTATCACATTTATTGATCACAATAATATCCGCATAATCCAGCATATCAATTTTTTCTAATTGGGTAGGAGCACCAAACTCGGGTGTCATTACGTAAATAGAGAGATCCGAAATATCTACAATTAATGAATCCGCCTGACCAATTCCCGCAGTTTCAATAAAAATCAAATCAAAATTTAAATGAGACAAAAAATCTTTAATAGGTTCAATTTGTTGATTGATAGAGGTATTTTGATTTCTTGTTGCAAGACTTCTCATATAGATATTTGGATGATAAATAGCATTCATTCGAATGCGATCCCCTAATAAAGCACCACCACTTTTTCTTTTTGTAGGGTCGATGGATAATATGGCTATGTGTAATTCGGGAAGATAATGTAAAAAACGAAGAATGAGTTCATCAAGTAAACTACTTTTTCCTGCACCACCAGTTCCAGTTATTCCTATTACAATACTTTTTTTCTGATTATGTTTCCATAGATCGCGATTTAATTCCACTCCATTCTCTAAGAAAGTTATGATTCGCGAAATAACACGAGGATGTTGAATCTCTAAGGTATTTAAAATTGCATGATTCAATTCATCTTTCTCAGAAAATTGAAAGTGTTCGCAACGGTTTAATAAGTCTTTAATCATTCCATTTAAACCAAGGCAACGTCCGTCTTCTGGGGTATAAATTTTTTCAATTCCATGAGATTCTAAAAAGCGCACTTCATCGGGTGTAATAACTCCACCCCCACCACCAAAGATCTTGATATTTGATCCATAATTTTGATTTAATAATTCCCTAAGATAAAGAAAAAATTCATTATGCCCCCCTTGATAACTACTAACGGCAACCGCGTGTACATCTTCTTGAAGGCATGTAGTAACAATTTCCTGAACAGATCGATTATGACCAAGGTGTATAACCTCACCACCATTAGCTTGGATTAAGCGTCGCACTAAATTGATGGAAGCATCGTGACCATCAAATAAACTTGCTGCAGTTGTTACTTTGATGGGAATGTTTTTATTTTTAATAAAATTATTGAAATATATAAAGTTTGAAAGTTCAGCAGTTTTTGTTGGAGTTCGCATAAAACACTCTTTTAATATGTTTTAATTTATATATTAATAAAAATTGATAAAAATGTCAATTATTTTTGAATATTTTAAAAAAAGGTTTGAAATCATTAAAACATATTCCCAAAACTTTTTAATTAGTTGAATTCTAAAATTGGCAAGATTCGAATTCAAATTTTATTTTTAATACAATTATATTCGTTTGTAAAAAATTCACTTGCCAGATCAAAATAGATTAAAAAAAAATAAGAACAATGAAGGAGCAAAATTTGTCAAATGATAAAAATATTTTGACTGATAAAGAAAAAGTGGTTTCAATAAAAATCAAAGATTTACAACAACTAAAAATTATTCTTGCTACTTGGTATAGTTACTTAATAAGTAAACAAAAAGAAAGTAGCATAGACTTTCAAGAAGCAATTAAAACCCCCATCATCTATAATATAGAAAAAGATGAATTAGAATTGTTGATAACTGGCACAGAAGAGATTTTGAACGAATTAAATCTTTACGTACAGAATTTGAATCAAGATATCAAACATAAAAAGAAATGAAATCATGTATTTACAAGTTAAAAAATATATCATTCATAATTTTTTTCTATATTATTTTAATGAGTTCTCTTCAGCCCCTCCCTCCTTATATTTCCATTGAAGAACGTGTAAAAGAATCAAGTCTTATTATTATTGGAAGTATTAGTGTTTTAAAAGAACGTACATTATTTGAAGATACAAAAATGGCTACTCTAATTGTTAAAAAAGAAAAAATTTTAAAAAATACGTTCAATTTAAATGTTCCCGATACATTTTTTATTTATCTAAATATTTATCCCGAAACCTTTGAAAATAAATTAAAATTTGTCCCTGAAGAAGGGAAGTATATTATCTTTTTAGAACCAATTGTAAAAGACCAAGAAATTGTAGTTTTTAAATTGTATAGAGAAGAACCTTTTGCCTTACAACCATGGGATCAAAAAACAGAAGAAAAGATAATATTTGACTTAAAAAATCAATAAAACAAAAATTATTTTGTGAGGAGAAAAAATGAAAATAAAAAAATTATTTTTTAAAAAATATATTTTTTTATTGGTTATTATATTTATATCTTTTTATTCCTGGAATTTTTTAAAAACACAACAAAGATTTGATCCCACTACTGTACAATCAAAGGATTGTCAATTGGGGAGAATGTCTTGTGGATTTATTCCAGAGTCTTTGGATCTTTTAGAATCCATTCCCTTGGCAGAAAGTACTCTGATTACTCATAGAGGACTGCCCTCTAAGGTGGATTTTTCCAAAGAGATTCCTCCTGTGGCAAATCAAGGTAGACAAAATAGTTGTGTTGCTTTCTCTACGGGTTATTATACAAAATCTTATTATGAATATAAAAAACATAAGTGGAAATATGATCCCCCCATCTATGGTGGAAAAGGAGAGTATGTATTTTCGCCAGCTTATATCTATAACCAAATCAATGGTGGAAAAGATCGAGGGTCGTTTTTTCATGATGCTTTAAATTTAGTGATTCAAAAAGGGGTAGTACCTTGGAAGTATATGCCTTATAATGAAAATGATTATCTCACACAACCTGAGACTTCTCTTCATCAGATAGCGGGACAATTTAAGGCAAAATCATATCGAAGAATTCCTTTTGAGAATTTAGAAGCCATTAAAGCGGAATTAGCAAGTGGAAATACCATTATATTCGGTATGGTGATTGATGATAATTTTTATCAATTGGGTACTGATGGAAATTTTGTTTATGATAGACCGGGTGGGAAACAGTATGGTGGTCATGCAATGACATTGGTTGGATATGATGATAATAAGCGCTCTTCGATGGGAGATATAGGTGCTTTTAAACTCGTAAATTCATGGGGTATATCTTGGGGCGATAAAGGATATGGATGGATTTCTTATCGAACATGGCTACAACTACGTCCTTATGTTTATGTGCTTTATGATGATAATCCAGAAACCATTTCCAACGAATTATACACCTACTTGCAGACAGATTCAAAGAATCAATACTTACCATCGCCAGCGAATATTTCTGCCTCAAAAGGATTGTTTAAAGATAAAATTGTTCTAACGTGGAATCCAGTTTCTAGCGCAGATGTTTATGGTATATTAAGATTGGATCCAGGTTCATCGGAATTTAAAATCTTAGGCTATTCTTATAAAAATTCTTATGAAGATAAATTGATTCAACCTAATGTAACATATTTTTATACTGTAATCTCTATATCAGCTGAAAAAACCTCTGATCCCAATACTGGTGTCATTGTTTCTGGGTATGCTTCTCGAAATACTATCATGGACATTCCAAAAGTTCATGATATAAAAATTCATTATAAAAATAATAAAGTTTATATATCGTGGGGAAATATTCCTAATATCGAAACCTATCAAGTTCGAAAATGGGATGAGAAGCGAAAAGAATGGCTAACGTGGAATCAAGTGATAAAATCAAATCGGTTTATTGATAATCATCCATTAAAAAATCAAATCAATCGTTATTCTATTAGAGGGATTGTAGGAAACAATTTTGGAGAATGGAGTGATCCAGTAGAAATTAAAATACCAGGAAGTACTACACCACCACCAAAACCTACTATTATTGATGTAAGTATGGGATTATATCGCGATAAGATTCTTATAAAATGGGAGGCGGTTGAAGGTGCAGATGCCTATTTTATTTTTAGATATGATTATAGTAAAAATCTTTGGGAAGGTCCTTTTAGAAGTGATAGTAATGAATATGTAGATCAAGATACAAAAATTATGAGCGGCGAATATTTTGCCTATATTGTACAAGCAAAAAATTCTGCGGGATTAAGTGATTATTCTAATATAGGGTATGGAAATACCAATCCTAACGTACATCGAGCAGGGGAGGTATTACCACCCCCAAAAAATCTAGAAATTAAAATGCATGGAAAAAAAGTCCTTCTTGAATGGGAAAAAGTGGAAGGATCAGCGGAATATTATATATATAGAAAAAAATATGGCCAAAAAGAATATGAATTTATTCAAAGTGTAAATGAAAATAAATATCAAGAAGTCTTTCCCGGAGAAGAAGGAGAGCTCTATTTTTATGTTGTTAGAAGTAAACCTCCCTTAGGAAGAGAATCTGAAAATTCAAAAGTGGTTGTTGCTTTTTTAAATCCTAAGGTCGAATTAGTGACCCATAGATTTATGCCAGGTGAAGGAATGGAGCGATTTTTAGGTAAATGGAAGGGAAATTACTGGGATGGAAGTTCAGAAATACAAAACTATGACTTAGAAATCAAAGGCGAAAATGAAACGATGATAGTAAACATTGCAAAAAACAATAAAAAAGAAACCTATAGAATCATGTATCCCGCTCTAAGTAAAGTAGTACGATTAGAAAATTTTGAATTAAAATATAAAGAGGAGTTTGATTTAATCATTTTAGAAGGAAAGAGGGATGATTATCGTGGCAAAGTAATAACCTTTATTAAACACTGAAGAGAAATTTTTTATCAAGAGTTCTTGCCCCTATGATTTTATTTCTAAAATCCAAATGAAACTTTCTTAATGATTTACACATAATATTTATAAAAATAGATTGTTTTATTATGATTCAAAATACTAAATTAAAACGAGTAGAAGTTTTATTGTTTTTTCCAATAGTTTTCTTAATTTTATTTTTTAATTCTAAAATAGAAGAAAATTTTTTATTTTATGCGGATAATAGTACAAAATATTTTCAAGCATATTCTGTAATAGAAAATCAATTCCAAGATGATAAAATTCGATGTAAATGGCTGGAAGAATTTGATTTTTGTAAGTATCATGTTGTTACCAATACGATGATAAAGATTCCGGAGGGCTACCGAGGGGCTTTCCCAGTAGGATTGAGTTATGTGAATGCATTGGTGATTCAATACCTTGGTACTCCTTTTTTTATTTGGTATCCCCAAATCCTTTTTTTGGTAATGTTATTTTTAATTTATATTTTATATAAAAATATTT
>JBEQAN010000021.1:0-10986 GCA_041640315.1 Leptospiraceae bacterium | reverse complement strand
GCTTCCCCACCAGATAAGGTAGTTGCAGGTTGTCCTAATTTTATATAATCAAGTCCTACACGAATCAACGTATTTAATTTTGATTTAATGGCAGGAATATTTTCAAAAAATTTATAAGCATCTTCAACGGTCATTTCCAAAACATCATAGATATTCTTATCTTTATATTTGATTTGTAAAGTTTCTCTATTAAATCTTTTTCCATTACAAACATCACAAGTAATATAGACATCCGGAAGAAAGTGCATTTCAATTTTTAAAATTCCAGCTCCCTGGCAATTTTCGCACCTACCTCCCTTTACATTAAAGCTAAATCTACCCGGTTTATAACCATGTAACTTAGAATCTGGAAGGCTTGCAAAAAGATCTCTTATTGGAGTAAAAACCCCTGTATAGGTTGCTGGATTCGATCGCGGTGTTCGACCAATTGGTTCTTGATCAATTGCTATAACTTTATCTATATATTCCAAACCTTCAATTCTTTCAAAATTACCAGCTTGAATATAGGGATTGGATTGTTTTAAAATCCCTTTATATAAAATCTCATGAATTAACGTAGATTTTCCAGAACCCGATACACCTGTTACACAAATAAATGTGCCAAGTGGGAATGATACATCAATATTTTTTAAATTATTTTCTTTTGCACCAATGATTTTTAAAAAATGTTGATTTCCTCTTCGCCTACTTTTAGGAACTTCAATTTTTAATCGTTTAGAAAGATACTTCCCAGTAAGACTTACTGGATGTTTTTTAATCTCTTCTGGAGTTCCCATCGCAACGATTTCACCACCATGAATTCCAGCACCAGGTCCTAAATCAATGATATAATCACACTCAAGCATCGTTTCTTCGTCATGTTCAACTACTATTACTGTGTTTCCAGTATCTCGTAAATTTTTTAATGTTTCGATTAATCTTGAATTATCTCTTTGATGTAAACCTATGGATGGCTCATCTAAGATATAAATAACCCCCATAAGAGAGGATCCAATTTGAGTAGCTAAACGGATTCTTTGTGCTTCTCCTCCAGATAGTGTTCCTGCCGTTCGTGAAAGGGTTAAATATCCTACTCCAACATTATTTAAAAATTCTAAGCGTTTTTTGATTTCTTGAATCACTCTTCCAACAACCTTAGCTTCGTAATCAGATAGTTGAATTTCATTAAAAAAATTTAATAAATTCTCTATTGTCATATCCACTATTTCTGAAATATTTTTTCCATGAAATTTTACCGCTAATGAAGTTTTTTTTAATCGTTTTCCATTACACACTGGACATATTTTTTCTACCATGTACTTTCTATACCACTCTTGCATTTCTTCTGATTTTGCTTCTTTGAAACGTCTTTGTAAACTGGGTATAATTCCTTCAAAAATCATAAAACCCTTTTCATAATAACCATGTAAAATAGCCTTTTTTACATCAGATTTTAAAGATTTCCATGGTGTTTTAAGTTTAAAATTCAATAATTTTGATAATTTTTCAAATTTTGGATAGATATAATGATCTTCTTCGATTTCTCCAAAAAGATCGATGGCTCCCTCCAGAATAGAAAGTTCTGGATTTTTTATGATAAGATTTTCATCGAATTCAAGGAGGATACCAAGCCCACTACAATTTTCGCATGCTCCAAGGGGAGAATTAAAAGAAAAGCTAGCGGGTTTTGGTTCAGGGATAGAAATTCCACAAGTATGACAAAAGAGTTTTGTAGAATAAAAATTTTCTTTTATATTTTGATTGACTTCTTGTAAAATGATGACTGAACCATCACCTTCATTCAAAGCAAGTTCTACACTATCTGCAAGTCTACTGCGATTTTCTTCCTTTAAAACAATTCGATCTACTACAATTTCAATGTTATGTTTTTTATTTTTATCAATAGAAATCTTTTTATTTTCTAAAATTTCATCAATTTCATATAATTTTCCATCAATTCTCACACGTAAAAATCCACTTTTTTTAGCGGTTTCGAAAATCTCTTTGTGTTCTCCTTTTCTGTTAGTAACTATGGGAGATAAAATTTGAATTTTACTACCTTTTTCTAACTTATAAATTTGTTCAATAATCTGATCAATAGTTGTAGCCATAACTTTTCTACCACATTGGGGGCAATGGGGTTCTCCCACATTTCCAAACAATAATCTTAAATAATCATAGATTTCTGTGATAGTACCAACAGTTGAACGGGGATTCTTATGGGTTGTTTTTTGTTCTATGGAAATGGCTGGACTTAATCCTTCAATCACATCAACATCTGGTTTGTTCATCTGTCCTAAGAACTGCCTTGCATAAGTACTTAAAGATTCTACATATCGCCTTTGCCCTTCTGAATAAATGGTATCAAATGCTAATGAAGATTTACCCGAACCTGATACACCAGTAATGACAACAAATTTATTTCTTGGAATTCTTAAAGAAATATTTTTTAAATTATGCTCTCTTGCTCCTTGAATTACTATTGAATCTAACATAGATAAAGTCATTTTTTTTTAAATTTTTTATAACAAAATTAAAATAAATAGAAACCTTCAGTTTTTTTAATGATTAAAGCATTAAATTATTTTTTTTAAATTAAAAAAAAATTTATTGATTTAACATCAAACTGGTTTACCAGTACTTTTTATAATTTTTTAAATATTTGACTTTTTTGTATTGACAAAAATATCAATAAACGTATTTTTATATTATAAAAAACTTAAATCACAAGTATTAAAAGTTAATATAAATTTACGGAGGGGTGTATGAAATTAAAAAACCTATTGAAACTTTTTTTGTTTATAACCCTGTGGTTTACTTTTAATCTCAACTTTTTATTTTCTCAAAGTTTATCAGAAATGTTCAGAAAACCAGGGGTAATTGGAGATTCTCTATCTCAAGGGTTTTATGGTGTAATTGTGGAAAAAAAGACACAAGATTGGGCATATCCCGTACTAGTCGTTAAACAAGCCAATTCGAATGTTTATTACAATGAGTTAAAAGGTCCTTATGTAAATCTCGAAGATGTTTTAAAAGGGAATTGTGGTCCTACATGTATAGCATCTTCTATTATTGGCGGGAATAACAGAACTTACGATCTTCCAACCCATGCTGGAATTACGGGAGCTGATTATACAGATGTATTAAAAAAAAGTGGACAATGCGAAGATATCACCGCAACAAAATGGGTCAAAGAATGGTATTGGGAAACATGGTATCGGTACACATACCGTTGGGTTCAAGTTCCAGATTGTCAAAAACCCGATAAGTTTCATCAATTTGGTTTAAGAAATGCTGGAACTCAGATGCAAATCATGGAGAAAGTTAAACCAACTTTTGTTTTTGGAACAGTTGCCCCAAATCATGTACTATGTACAGCTCTACACACCAATCTTGACTGTTTGGATGAAGCACGATTTAAAAGAGATTTCAATGAAGTAATGCTAAGACTATCAAGAATTGGTACTGTTAGAGGTGGTGTGATTTTTACAGTTCCAAACGTAACAGCAATTGCTTATCTTGAACCTTATCAAGATCCCCAAGGAAGATCAAATTATTCTGGTTTAAAACCTTTTTATAGAACTTCTGTTTCAAACCCTAATCAAGTATTAGACAGTAATGAAGTAAATCAAATCCGAAGATTTTTAACAATGCTCAATAATGAATTACGAAATAAAGCCGCAGCATATAACTTTGCTTTGGCAGATGCTGAATTGATCTTTCAAGACATTAAAGAAAATGGAAGACCTATTAGACATTCTTCTGGATGGTCACCCGGTAATGCTGGTGCGAATTGGCCATTACCAGGAAAACCTGGTGTGTTTAGTTTAGATGGTGTTCATCCCAATCGATATGGTCATGCTGTAATGGCAAATGAATTGATAAAAGCGATCAACCGAAAATATGGATATAATATACCACTTATCGATGAATATACTGCGTGGTATTATGATACTTTAAACAGAAATCCTATTGATCTAAAAAGATTCTTAACAGAAAATATAATTGGACAAGCTATATCGTGGCTCATTAATATTTTTGCATAAAATAATGCCCCTCAGGGCATTATTTTTTTAAATTAATTTTAGAGAGGTAATGTCTCTATGGAAAAATCAAAAAAACTTCTTGTATACGGTGTTATTATCGCCACCATCGTAATTTTTTTTGTTTTGTTTTTCTTTTTTTTCCAAACTGAGAAAGTGGATCAAATCGCACAACAAGAAGAATCCATTACAGAAAAAGTAAGAGACTTATATTTAGATGCTCCTAAACCAGATATGGATCCCGAAGAGGTTTTAAAATTATGGCCAGATTTACAAAATCCACCTAAATACGATCCTGATGAAGTCGAAAGACAATGGATAGATTTTGCTCGAAAATATCCCAATAATTTTTATATTCCCACAAAATATTTAAACCTAACAGAAGAACAGTTACAAGAAAGACAAAAACAATTAGAAATTTTTACAGATTTGGAAGCAAGAATTGCTTCACTCAAAGCTAAATATAAAAACGTTGATACAAGTGTAGAAGGTCCAGATACACCAAAGGAACCCACAGTTTCACCCGAAGATCAACGTCAATATTTTAAATACAAAATCCATGAATTACAATCTAGAATTGAACTTGTCGAATATTGGCTTGAAAATCAAAAAGATGGTTTAGATCCTCAACAAATAGAAATAGCCAATCAAGATTTATCCCAATGGAAAAAAGAACTTGAAGAATATAAAAATCTATTGAAAAATATTCCATAAAGATGAAAAAGCCATCAATTCTCATAACCTTTTTTATTGTTTTTCATCTGCTTTGTGGTCCACCAAAACCAGAAACAATGCCCGAACCTATTAATATTTATCACGAATATACAAAAGAAGAAATTGAGAATATGCTTAAATCTACTCTTTGGCAAGAACGTTCAACCGCTGTTCTTTACATTCAACAGAAACATTGGAAAGATTTCTCCCCAACGCTACTTCATCTTCTTAAACATGATCCCTCTTCTGCTGTAAGACAGATCGCTGCTATTACATTATCAGATTTTGAATATCAACCTGCATTACCCATTATCTTAGAATTAATTAAAAATCCAAATGTCACAAATGAAGCTATAAATGTTCAATATTTAATAGATGCAGTAAGTAAATTCAAAGACTTTAGAGCTATCTATGAGATTACCGACTTTTTAAACGATGAGGATTTAGTAGTTCGATTGCATGTTGTAAATGCTCTCGAAACAGCAAATAATTTTTTAAATCCAAATCAAAAAAATCAAATAGGGGCGAAAGTTCTACAACATGCTCAAAAAAACAACGATCCAGAAAAACATAGAACATATGCAATGGCCTTAGGAAGATTACAATATAAGAATTCTGAATCTTATTTATTAAATTTACTAAATGGAAATGAACCTTCTAATACAAAAGCAGCTGCGATTTTAGCCTTAGGTAAAATTAAAAGCAAAAATGCTATACCATTACTTATACAATATCTTAAAACTTATCCAGACAAATTAAGCGAAAATTCCTATATTGCACTAAAAGAAATCAATGATCCAGTAATAATAGAAAAAATTTTCCCTTTATTTGATACAGAAAAAAAAGAAATTCAACTTCTTGTAGTAGATATTTTAGCTGAAATAAAAAGCGAACAAACAAAGAAAATTGCTTACAAAAAGTTTAAAGAAAACAATCAAAATAATATAGCTACTTTATCGCTATTATTAGGAAAATTAAAATATAAAGAAGCAACGAAAGAAATTGAAACTCTATTATTAAACCAACAATCTCCAGATAGAGAAATCATTGCTCAATCCTTAGGTTGGATGCAAGATAGATCTGCAATTCCTACTTTAATTTATGTATTGCAAGAAAAAGAAGGAGAAGGAAGATATGGCGCAGCATGGTCGTTAGGTGTTTTAGAAGCACACGAATCCTTACCTTATTTACTTCAAACTGCACGTAGTTCAGATAAAAAACTATCTATTTTATCTATCGAAGCATTAGGACATTTAAAATCAAAAGAATCATTACCGATTTTAGAACAACTAGCTGAAAATCCCACCACACAACTCTATGCAATAAATGCTATAGGAGAAATACCTGGACAGGAAGCGCTTAATATACTAAAAAAATTCGCAAAAAGGAAAGGCGAAATCTCCCATATATCCATTGAAGTATTATCAAATCGAAGCGAAAAAGAAATTATAGATATTTTAATAGAAATTTTAAAAGAAACAAGCACAGAAGACATAAAAGCAAAAATCCTATATAAATCACTTCAAAGAAAAACACAAAAGGATTACATATCAAAAAATCAATGGATCGAATGGTATCATCAAATATATAAAAAGCAATAAAAAATTCTTGTTAAATTATACTCAAAAATAAGTTTTGATTCCTAAAACAGGTTTAAATATTATGCATGAAATTTCTAAACGTTCACCATTAAGCGTTATTTTGTTAACATTTATTACTTGTGGATTTTATTTAATCTATTGGTATTATAAAATCTATCAAGAATTAAAATTATATACAAATCGAACACCAACTGGAAATGATTTTTGGTTGGATTTTTTTATCAATTTATTCACATGTGGTTTATGGGGGATTTACGTAGACTATAAAATTTCAAAGTTATTACACCAAATTCGCTTAGAAAACAATTTAAAAGGAGATGATTCTTCTATTATTGTGTTAATCTTGGATTCTTTTTCTATTTTTACTTTTCATTTATTATGGATTTTAACTAGTGCAATACAGCAGGATGAGTGGAATAATATTTTAGAAAACGTGTCATTAACCTTAAAAAAAGAACAGAAGAATAACCTGCATCAATACTACAGAGAATTTAAAGATAAAGAAGATATGAATCATCCCTATTCTTAATATTCATTTACAAAATTTTCATTCATTTTTTTAATGTATTATCATGTATCGAATAGGGAGTGGAATTGATTTCCATCGAATAGAGAAACTTGATGAAGAAGATTGGATCACATTAGGGGGGGTTAAAATTAAATCATTTTACAAGATTATTGCGCATTCTGATGGTGATATTATCCTTCATGCTTTATCTGATGCAATTCTTGGGGCATGCGGAGAACCAGATATAGGTTTTTTTTTCCCCGATACCAAGCCTGAGAATAAGAATTTAAATTCTGTTTTGATTTTAAAAAAAGCCCTTGAAATTATGAATCAAAAACAATACCAAATAGGAAATATAGATATTACAATTGTATCTGAAGAGCCCAGAATAAGTCCTATAAGAAATGAAATTAAAAAAAAGATTGCAGAACTTTGTAGAATAGATTTAGATCAAATTTCCATTAAGGCAACAACTACAGAAAAGATGGGATTCTTAGGAAGAAAAGAAGGGATAGCTTGCTATGCTAATGTATTATTATTAAAAATATGAAGTTATATAATTTTATTAATTTAACAATTTTATTTGTAATTTTTTCTTATAATGCAGTTTTTTCTTATCCCATTGATTTAACAAGTCTTCCAGTTTACGTTAAAAAAGGATTTGATAAAAATAATTGTAACCTACCTCAAGAACAAATCACCTTAGAAGAATTTTACGAAGTTGCACCTAATATTGGAAATAGAAGAATTCAAATTACAGATTTACCATTGGATTTACCTAAAAGAAAATTTTTTGAATTTCGCAGTTATCCTAAGGAAGATTTTACTTTTTTAATTTACTTAAATATCACCAAAGAAGATTTTAAAAAAATTATATCTCCTACTTTTCATTTTGCAGAGATTGGAGAATCGTGGGAAATATATTTTAATAATGTTCAAGTGGACTTTAAACTTTCTGAAAAAGCTCTTAATCAAAAAGATGTCATTGTGCCAATACCTCGGGATCTTATTATATTAGGTAATAATATTTTATGTATTCATATCAAAGGTGATCCATTGTCAAAAGAAACGGGCTTTTATTATGGAAAGCCATACTATTTTGATGAACTCGCTACTGTATACAAAAATACAAGAAACTATTTATTAATTTTTTTAATTACTGTTTATACAACAATGGGAATTTTTAATTTATTATTTTTTATAAAAAATTTACAAGAAAAATACTATTTTTATTTTAGTTTGTTTTCTCTAATTATTGCATTTTATATATTTATTCGATCTTCTTTAGTAAATGAATTCTTTTTTATCAAAAATGCTCATATTATTTTTCGCTTAGAATCCATTAGCTTATTTTTAACGATTCCGTTTTTTTCAAGATTTTTAGAATCAATCATTAGAAATTTAAAAAAATGGGCTAAAATCTTTTTATATGTATCATTTTATCATGGAATCATTTTAGCGTTAATTGCAATTTTCCTGCCAATTAATGCAATGTATGATTTATTATTAATATGGCAGGTTTCGGTGCCTATATTAATTATCTTAAATGTTTCTATTATCTTTATTTCGTTTTTTAACCAATTCAATTTTTATAGAAAAAAGTTAAGTTTTATTAATAGTTTATTTATAACAATTCTTAGTACAGTTCAAGGAAATCTTTTAGTTGGTACAATTTTTATTGCTATCCTAACCCTTTTAGATATATATTTAAATATTAATAAAAAAATCAGCCCCGGTTTAAGCAATTATGGAATTTTATTATTTCTATTTGGTGCATCCCTTCGAATTATTTATAATTTAATGAATTTACTAAATCAGGTGGAAGTTTTAAATAAGAGATTAAAGTTAAATATTTCACAATTAAAAAATGCATATAATCAAATTCAGATTTCAGAAGAAAAATATCGATTTATTTTTAATAACACCTCAGATATTTTAATAATTATTAAAGAAGATTTTACAATTATAAATATTAGTGATAGTTTCAACAATATATTAAATCTCAACAAAAATCAATTTATAGGAAAAAACTTTTTTGAACTCATCTATCATGATGCAGATAGAACACAAAATAAGAATTTAATAGAAGAGCGAATAAAGAACTTTATATATTTTAGCTCCGATAGTTTGAAAATGCAACTTCCCTTAAAATGTTATGGTGATATACCATTTAAATACTTTGAACTTAATTTCGAAAAAATCGCCAATTTAGAACTTAATATTAATGAAATTTTAATTCGAGCAACTCCAATCAAAAAAAATCCCTTATTAAAATTCTTAGAAAAAGAATACATCAGATTTATTCTAAATACAGATATCTATATAATTGATAACGTTGTAAGTAAATTAACGGAGGATCTTCATGAATTTTTTGATGATATGGAATTAAGCATGATAAGAATTGGACTTAGAGAAATGCTTATAAATGCTATTGAGCATGGCAATTTAGAAATTTCTAATGAAGATAAAACTAGATATCTTGAGCAAGGAGTTTATCATATTGTGTTAAAAGATCGATTAAGTAATCCTTATTATGCTAACAAAAAAGTCACAGTAGAACAAAAATTTACTTTAAAAGAAGTTATTTATAAAATCTCTGATGAAGGAAATGGATTTGATGTAAAGAAATATTATAATCAAGAAAATCCAAACCTTTCGAGTTCTATTCATGGTAGAGGAATTTTCATTACCAAA
Source organism: Leptospiraceae bacterium (assembly GCA_041640315.1). Classification (GTDB taxonomy): domain Bacteria; phylum Spirochaetota; class Leptospiria; order Leptospirales; family Leptonemataceae; genus SKYB61. The sequence goes on along the minus strand of JBEQAN010000021.1, from coordinate 1,447 downwards.
AATGCTTTTGATACAGTCAAATACAATAAAAAAGGGAATGTGGTTGTTCTTATTAAAAAGATTAATTTAAATAAACAATATGAAAATTAATAAAATTTATATTTTTTTTATACTAATTCTAATTAGTGTCTTTTTTTATTTTTACCATATTACACATATACAAAATTTAAAAAACGAATTCATAAATCAATATTTAATTTTGAAAATAGAGCGCTCCAAAGAATTTCAACAACATATTTATCAGAATTTTCCTATTCTTGAAGACTGGAATAGAAACAATAAAATCTTAGAATTAAGAAAATTTTTATATCCAGAACATATAAAGATAGCAAAAGATTTAAATTTATCAATTTTAAAAGATCATAAAAACTTGCCATCTATTTATAGCTCTATTGATATACCAGAAATAAAGACTTATTATTTTTTTTATAATGTCCCAAAGGAATTAAGATATTTTTATAAAAATTTTATTCCTATTCTTATTCTTATTGGAGAGCGTTTTAATGAAAAAATAAACTTTCATGATAAAAATATCACCACTAAACTTTGTATTTCTTCAGCTCTAAGGCCAGAAAATTATCAAAAGAATTTACAAGAAAAAAATCCTAATGCCATTGAAAATTCTACTCACTCTTATGGTATTAGCATTGATATTTTCTATGACGAATTTTATGTTAATTTCGAGTCTGTATGTAAGAATTTAAACGATGATATAAAATCAGTATGTATTAAAGATATCAACCAAATAGGATATGTCTTAGGAGGAAATTTAAGAAGACAATTGAGTTCTATCCTAGCAGAGACATTAATAGAATTACAAAATGAGAATAAAATCTTAGTGATTTGGGAAAAAAATCAAAGAATTTTTCATATAACACCAGTTATGAAATAATCTTTGGTACAGGAAATTCTAATTCAAAAGGATCCACATAGAATCCAATTAGTGGTTTTTTTACTGGCGGAAAATCATCAGGTATAATGTTTATACTTTGAATTTTAGCAATTCTTGCCATTCCTTTTCCTTTAAACTTCGTTATAAATAATTTGTCATGATAAAATTGATGTAATACAATAGGAAATAAACTAGTAGTAATGGGAAATTTGAATTTTTGATGTGAAACTTCTACTTCGAAAAAGATTTTCTTCTCTTTTCCTATTCGTATAATTTCTTTAGAAGTATTCAATGTTTCGAAACTAAAATGCGCTAATTCCTTTGGTATTCCCCAATTTTCTCTACCACTATCTACACTAATTTGTGTCGAAACATAAATTTTGCTTATAGTAAAACGTTTTTTTTGATGATATTCAACTAATCCTGGTATAAATAATAATTCATCGTAAGGACCTGCATTGGAAGAATTATATTGAACAATCATAACACTACCAAACCCACCTTTAAAATTTTCTAATTCTTCGCTTGCTAAAAAACCATAAGATTGTATAAAAT
>JBEQAN010000020.1:0-11033 GCA_041640315.1 Leptospiraceae bacterium | reverse complement strand
TTTTTAAAACTAAAATTTTCCAGAGGAATTAATAAAGTTATTAAAAATCCCGCACAATATAAAAAATTAAAAAAAGATATTGCAAGAATTTTAACAATCTTAAGCGAAAAACAGAAAGCGTCCAATTCCAATTAAGGGGTTATTATGAGTAACACAAATGAACAAAAAAAGAAAAATTTAAGAATCATTCAGGGAAAGGTTATCTCTGATAAAATGAATAAAACAAGGGTTGTTTATATAGAAAAAAATATTATGCATCCTATTTTTAAAAAAATAATTAAAAGATCTAAAAAAGTTAAAATCCACGATGAAAATAATGAATCAAAAGTTGGTGATATTGTTCAAGCAATAGAAACTCGACCATTATCAAAAGAAAAAAGACATAAATTATATAAAATTCTTAAGAGAGGAGAAGAAGAATGATTCAAGAACAAACCATATTAAATGTTGCAGATAATACTGGTGCAAAGAAAGTCATGTGTATTAGAATTTTAGGAAGTTCCAAAAAAAAATATGCAACTGTGGGTGATATAATCGTTGTTGCTGTAAAAAAAGCCTTACCAGAGTATGGATTGAAAGATTCAAGAGGAAAGAAAGTACATAATAAAGTAGTTCAAAGAGCTGTAGTAGTAAGAACAAAAAAAGAAATTAAAAGACCCGATGGTTCTATCATAAAATTTGATGATAATGCTTGTGCGTTAATTGATGAAAAAATGAATCCAAAAGGAACAAGGATTTTTGGTCCTGTTGCAAGAGAATTAAGAGATAAGGATTTTAAAAAGATTATCTCCTTAGCTCCGGAAGTTTTATAATGAGGTTGAAATATGGATAGAAAATCATTACAAAAATTACAACAAAGAAATCCAAAATTATACAATAAACTTAAACATAGAAAAGTAAAGCTAAAAGTTAATGACGAAGTAATAGTTATAAGTGGCAAACATAAAGGTAAACGTGGTAAAATTTTATATATTGATAGACTAAGGGAAAGGGTCATTGTTCAAGGAGTAAATAAAATAAAGAAGTTTATTAAACCCACTCAAGAGAATCCTCAAGGGGGGCAAATTGAAATCGAAGCACCAATCCATATATCTAATGTAATGTATTATGATCCAAAATTAAAAAAAGGTGTAAGAATAGGTTATAAAATTGAAGATGGAAAAAAAATACGTGTAGCAAGAGGAAAAAAAGCAGGTAATAGAGAACTTGATTAAAGGAGTAGATAAAGATGGCAGTATTACGTGAATTATACCAAAAAGAAGTAGTAAAAAAATTAATGGAAAAATATCAATACAAAAGCATCATGCAAGTTCCAAAAATAGAAAAGGTGACTTTAAATATTGGAATTGGTTCTGCACCTTCTAATCCAAAATTGTTGGAAAGTGCAATGGAAGAACTTGCATTGATCACGGGTCAACGACCTGTTAAAACAGTAGCGAAGAAATCCATCGCTGCTTTTAAAATCAGGGAAGGTATGAGTATAGGTTGTATGGTTACTTTACGACGAGATAGAATGTGGGAATTTCTTTATAAATTAATTAAAGTTGCTCTTCCCCGTGTTCGTGACTTTAGAGGACTTGAACCAAAATCCTTCGATGGAAGAGGGAATTATAATTTCTCCATTAAAGAACAAATTATCTTTCCAGAGATCAACGTGGATAAAGTGGATTTTTATCATGGTATGAATATAACAATAACAACAACAGCAAAAACAGACGACGAAGCAAGAACCTTATTAGAATACTTGGGTTTTCCCTTTAAAAAGCAAAAATCTACTAATTAGAATTAGGAGAATTTTATGGCTAAAAAATCAATGATTGAGAAATCTAAAAGACCACCGAAATTTAAAGTAAGAAAGAAAAATAGATGTCCCTTTTGTGGTAGACCCAGAGGATACCTAAGAAAATTTGGCATGTGTAGAATTTGTTTTAGAAAAAAAGCTTCTTTTGGAGAAATACCAGGGGTAATAAAAGCTTCGTGGTAATTCAATAATATAGGAGAAGTAAAATGGCAGTGACAGATCCAATTGCAGATATGATAACCAAAATTCGAAATGCTCAAATGGCAAAACATGAAGAAGTTGAGGTTAGATACTCGAAAATAAAAGAAGAAATTTTGAAAACACTTAAAAATGATGGATTTATATCGGATTATAAAGTTGTAAGAAACAACAATAAAGCAAATATAATAATCAAACTTAAATATTACAACAATAAACCTGTTATATCGGGAATAGAGAAAATTTCCAAACCTGGACGTAGGATCTACATTAAGGCAAGTGAATTACAACCAGTAATGAATAATAGAGGAATTGCAATTCTCACTACCTCAAAGGGCATTATGACTGGAAGAAAAGCTAAAAAATTAGGTATTGGGGGTGAATATTTAATAAAAGTTTGGTAAGAGGAAGAAACTATGTCAAGAATAGGAAAGTTACCAATTCAGATACCAAAAGGGGTTGAAGTAAAAATTCAAGGTGAAAATGTAACGATAAAAGGTCCTCTTGGTCAGTTAGTACAAAAAGTGCCAGATGGAATACAGGTCAAAATAGAGGATAGTAAAATACTTGTAAGTAGAAAAGATGATTTAAAAAAAACAAAAGCACTTCATGGTTTAACAAGAGCGTTATTAGCTAATCATGTTAAAGGTGTAACTGAAGGATGGACTAAACGTTTGCAATTAGTTGGGGTAGGTTTTAGGGCAAATTTAAAAGGTAATACCATTGTATTATCCCTCGGATATTCCCATGATATAAACTATGAAGTACCTTCAGATATTAAAGTGAAAATTGATCAACAAACTAAGATAGAACTTACAGGTATTGATAAACAAAAAGTTGGTCAAGTTGCAGCAATTATAAGAAGTTATAGACCACCAGAACCCTATAAGGGTAAAGGTATTAAATACGAAGACGAAGAAATAATCCGAAAAGCGGGCAAAACTGGAAAAGGAAAATAATTTGAAATAATAAGGATACGGCTATGAATAGAATTGAAGAAAAAATAAAAAGATTAGAAAAACGAAAAAAAAGAGTTAAATTTAAAACATTATCAAGAGATCCAGAAAGAAAAAGACTTATCATAATTAAAACAAATAGATATTTATACGCACAAATCGTCGATAATCAAACTGGTGCAACATTACTAAGCCTTGGAACATTCCATAAATCATTACAAATACCAGAAAATCAAAGTAAAAAAAATATAGAATCTGCAAAATTACTTGGTCAAAAAATTGCACAAATGGCCTTAGAAAGAGGAATAACCAAAGTTTATCTTGATAGAAGAGGAAGAAAATATACGGGAAGAATAGCTGCATTTGCGGATGCTGCAAGGTCGGCTGGTTTACAATTTTAAAAAAGGTGATGGGGTATGGCAATAAAAGACACACAAGAACAATTAATAGAACGTGTTATCAAAATTAATAGAGTTACAAAAGTAGTTCGTGGTGGTAGAAGATTTTCCTTTAATGCTTTGACGGTCGTTGGAAATGGTAACGGAAAAGTGGGCATAGGTTTTGGAAAAGCAAAAGAAGTACCTGATGCTATTCGTAAAGCGATGGAGAATGCTAAGAAAAATATGATTCAAATCCCACTTAATAGTAGAAAAACAATTCATCATGAAGTAATCGGTGAATTTAAAGCAACAAAAGTATGGATGAAACCAGCAACCCCTGGTACTGGAATCCTTGCAGGTGAGACTGTTCGTTCCTTATTGGAAGCTGCTGGAATACATGATGTATTAACAAAAGTAATTGGTTCTAAAAATTATTTGAATGCAATTAAGGCAGCCTTAGAAGCACTTAAACAATTGGAAAGCCCAGTTGAAACTGCAAAAAAAAGACAGATACCTTTAAAACAATTATTTGGACATTATGATTGATGAGAGGAGCTTAGGAAATGTCAGTATTAAATTTAGAAAAGCAAGGTGTAAAAAAGATTAAAGTTACATTAAAGCGAAGTACTATTGGGAAGATTCCAAAACATAGAGCCACTGTAAAAGCCTTAGGTTTAAGAAAAATTGGTAGATCAAGAATCATTGATGTATCCAATAAAGCATTATTGGGAATGGTAAAAGAAGTTGAATATTTATTAAAAATTGAGGTGATAGAATGAAACAAGAAATTTTAAAGTTATCATCATTAAAGCCACCAAAAGTTAAAAATAAAGTAAAACGAGCAGTAGAGTTCATTCAGTTAAAACCCTATGAAAATTCCAAAAAGAAAAAAGTAAGAGTAGGAAGAGGAGAAGGATCTGGTGCAGGTAAAACTTCTGGTAGAGGACAAAAAGGGCAAAAATCTCGAACAGGTTACTCTAAGAAAATAGGTTTCGAAGGCGGACAAATGCCTCTATATAAAAGAATTCCTAAGAGAGGATTTACCAATAGATTTAAGAAAGAATACCAGCTTATTAATTTGTACATGTTAGAAAAGAAAAATTTACATGGCGAAATCACAATAGATACATTGATTGAAAATCGATTGATTAAGAAAAGAAATGTTCCTGTTAAAATTTTAGGTACTGGGGAAATAACTAAGCCAATATTTTTAAAGATCCATTCAGCCTCCAAAAGTGCAATTGAAAAAATAGAATCTAAAGGTGGCAAAATAGAATTCATAAAAGAAGAAGTATGAGTGCCTTAGGTGTTATATTAAAAATAGATGAATTAAGAAAAAAAATTTTATATACTTTGGGTCTATTAGTAATCTATCGATTTGGATCCTTTATTACTATCCCTGGTGTTGATCCAGTAGCTGTTGCAAATGCCCGTCCCAGAGGTCAAAGTATTTTAGATGTGGTTGATATTTTCTCTGGTGGAGCATTATTTAAACTTTCCATTTTTTCCTTAGGAGTAATGCCTTATATCTCTTCTTCTATTATTATGAGTCTTTTAACCGTCATTATTCCTCAGCTTGCTCAAATGCAAAAAGAAGGTGAATACGGAAGAAGGAAAATCAATCAATATACACGTCTGGGGACTGTTCTTTTATGTGCCATTCAATCTTTATTTATTTTGCTTTGGGCAGTAGATCAAACAAGTAGAGATGGAATGCCCTTAGTGTCTTATAGTATGCCCAGAGGATTATTTTACATAGTGGGTATGGTGACCATAACAACTGGAACCTTAGTGTTAATGTGGATGGGCGAGCAAATCACTGAAAGAGGTATAGGAAATGGAGTATCTTTAATCATATTTGCTGGTATAATAGCAAGATTACCCAAAAATATCATTCAAATGATTCAAGATCCAACAATCAAATTTTTTGATATTTTTATTTTAGTACTATTATTTATTGCTTTGATTGCTTTTACCGTCATTCTAAGCCAAGGTGTAAGAAAAATCCCCTTACAATATGGAAAACGCATACAAGGAAGGAGATTAATTCAGGCACAAAGTCAAAGTTTACAATTCAAATTAAACTCTGCTAATGTGATGCCAATTATCTTCGCATCTTCTTTATTATTATTCCCTCAAACTGTTTTTGGAATGTTAGGTAGTCAAGCTCAGTCTTGGATAGGTTGGCAAATCTTACAACAGTGGTTAAACCCATTTGCTCCCTCCTTTTGGCAACAATTGCCCTATTATATCATTTACACATCGTTGATTATCTTTTTTGCTTATTTTTACACTGCTATATATATTAACCCTGTTGAACTTTCTGAAAATTTGAAAAAATATGGTGGTTATATTCCTGGAATAAGACCAGGCACACAAACAAAAGAATATATAGAAAAAATCCTAAATCGTATCATTTTACCCGGCGCAATATTTCTATCTGGACTTGCTTTAGCTCCTTATTTAATTATCAACTTCATGGATTTAAAAGCGAATCAAAATATACAAGGTTTAGCATATACCTTTGGTGGAACTTCCTTATTAATTATGGTAGGGGTTGCATTGGATACTTTAAAACAAGTGGAAGCTCAGTTAATAATGAGAAACTATCAAGGTTTCATGAAAAAAAGTAAATTAAAAGGACGCTTACGATGAAAATCATCATTTTTATGGGACCACCGGGTGCTGGTAAAGGTACTCAAGCAAAACTTATATGTGAAAAGCTACAAATCCCTCAAATTTCAACGGGAGAAATCTTAAGATCTGCTATCAAAGAAGGAACAGAATTAGGAAAACAAGCAAAAACTTTTATTGATAAAGGGGAACTTGTTCCAGATTCAATCGTAATAGGTATAGTAGAAGAAAGAATCAAGCAAGATGATTGTAAAAATGGTTTTTTATTAGATGGATTCCCTAGAACAATAAAACAAGCAGAAGAATTAGAAAAAATGCTATCTAATTTAAATAAAAAGATAGATTCTGTAATAAATCTTGATGTTCCAGAAGAGGAATTAGTCAAACGATTACTGAATCGAGCCATCATAGAAAATCGAACAGATGATACCGAACCAGTAATTCGGAATAGAATGAAAACCTATTTTGAACAAACTCACCCTTTAATAGAATTCTATAAAAATAAAGGATTGCTAAAAAACATTAATGGAATTGGAACAATAGAAGAAATTTTTGAAAGAATATTATCTGTATTGTAAAAAAAATTGCTGACAATTTACTAATTAATAAAAAACTGGATAATTACAATATGTCTAAGGAAGAAGCAATAGAAGTAGAAGGAAAGGTAATAGAAAATTTACCCAATGCAATGTTTCGTGTTGAATTAGAAAATGGTCATAAGGTTTTAGCACATATTTCAGGAAAAATGCGGATGCATTATATTAAAATAATGCCTGGTGATAAAGTGAAAGTAGAGTTATCACCCTATGATTTAACTCGAGGTAGAATCACATTTAGATTGAAATAACTTTTTTGTTTAAAATTCAATCAATATTTAAGGTAAATAGAGGATAAAATTATGAAAGTTCGAGCTTCTGTTAAAAAAATTTGTAATAATTGTCGTATCATTAGAAGGCGTGGAGTTATAAGAGTTATTTGTAAAAATCCAAAACATAAACAAAGACAGGGATAAACTGGAGTAATATTATGGCAAGGATTGCTGGTGTGGATTTACCCAAAGAAAAACGAGCAGAGATTGGTTTAACCTATATATTTGGTATAGGAAAATCAAGAGCCCAAAAAATTTTAGATAGCTTAAATATTGATCGCAATAAAAAAATAAAAGATTTAACCGATCAAGAAATAGCTGCAATCAAGGATTTTATTGAAAAAAATTATCGTGTAGAAGGGGATTTAAGAACAGAAATTAGTTTAAACATAAAAAGGTTGATGGAGATTGGTTGTTATCGTGGTTTACGCCATAGAATGGGACTACCAGTTAATGGACAAAGAACAAGAACTAATGCAAGAACTCGAAAAGGTGCAAGAAAAACTGTACCCAATAAGAAAAAATAATCTTATAAAAAAATAATGAAGGAGTAGATTTAATGGCTACCAAAAAGAAAGAGAAACGAAATGTACCAAGTGGTAGAGTCTATATCAATTCCACATATAATAATACAATCGTTACCATTACTGATGATAATGGAAATGTTTTATGCTGGGCAAGTGCTGGACAAAATTTTAAAGGAACAAGAAAATCTACACCATATGCAGCGCAATTAACGGCAAAAGAAGCTATTAATAAAGCGAAAGAATTTGGTATACGAGAAGTAGATATATACGTAAAAGGTCCAGGTCTTGGTAGAGAATCTGCCATCAAAGCCATTGGAACAGAAGGTGTGAGAATACGAATGATTAAGGATATTACACCAATACCTCATAATGGATGTAGACCACCTAAGAAAAGAAAAGTTTAAATCTATCTGTACCTATTTTCATAGGGGTTAGTGAACATGAGAGTGCTTTTAAAACCAATCAAAAAACCCAAAGAATTAATATACGAAACAATAGAAAGTCAACCAAATTATGGGAAATTTATCGCTCAACCCTTCGAAAGAGGATTTGCAACGACAATAGGAAATGCTCTAAGAAGAACACTTCTTTCTTCAATAGAAGGAAGTGCTATTACCGCAATTAGAATTGAAGGTGTTCAGCATGAATTTACTTCTATTCCAGGGGTCTTAGAAGATGTATCTAGAATAATCCTTAACTTAAAAAAAGTAAGATTGATCTATGAAACAACAGATAAAGAAGAAGCTAAAGTAATCCACATTGAAAAGAGAGGAGCTGGAATCTTAACAGCGGGAGATTTGGCAGTTGATTCATCAATACAAATCTTAAATCCAGATTTAGTGATTGCAACTCTTAATGAAGATGCAGAATTAATCTTTGATTTACAAATAGAAAAAGGACGTGGATATGTTCCAGCAGAGGCTTTCAAAAAAAATATTGAAGAAATAGGAACAATCCCCATTGACGCCTTATTTTCTCCCATAGAAAAAGTTAATTATACAGTGGAAGAAATAAGTAAAGGAACCAGAAATGAATACGAAAAACTCATTATTGAAATATGGACAGATTCTTCTATAAAACCAGAGGATGCCTTAGGACAAGCTGCAAAAATACTAAAAGATCAACTAACAATATTTATAAATTTCGAAGAAACTATAGAAGAGGAAGAGGATTTAGAAACTCAAGACGTTGATAATACATTTAAAGCTAACTTAGAGAAACATGTAGAAGAACTTGAATTCTCAGTTAGAACCTTATCTTTATTGAAATCACTTGAAATTGAATTCGTAATAGACTTAGTAAAAAGACAAGAAGATGAATTTCAAAAATCAAAACATTATTCTCATGAATGTATAGAAGAAATCAAAGAAAAATTACGAACACTTAATTTAGAACTTGGTATGAAGGATATACCTTTTATAAGAGAATCATAAAAAAAAGAGGAAATTTATGAGAAAAGGAAATAAAACAAAAAAATTAAACCGTGTTACATCCCATAGAAAAGCAATGTTGAAAAATATGGCTACCAGTCTTCTTGATCATGAACAAATAATCACAACAAGAGCTAAGGCGAAGGTATTAAAATCCTTTGTTGAACGTTTAATTACTCGAGCAAAATATAATTTAGATGAACAATTAACACCAGAACAAAAATTACATAATAAAAGATATGTAATGAGATTTATAAAAAATCGAAAAATTGTAGTAAAGCTATTTGACGATATTGCAAAAAGAAATCAAAATCGAGTTGGTGGATATGTTCGAATCATCCATTTACCAAATAGAAAAAATGATGGAGCAGAGATGTCCATCATCGAATTAGTTGAAAAACAAAAAATTAAAAAAATACCACGAAGAGAATTAAGAAAACAACAAGAATTACAAGAACAAAAAACTATTGAAGCACTATCAAGAAAAAAACAAAAGAAAGAATCAGAACAAACTCAAGTCAAGAAAAAACAAGAGAAGTGGTATCACAGATTTAGATTTGGAAGATCAAAAGAAGAAAAAGAAAATAAAGAATAATAGCATTATAACTTTTATTCTTTATTTTAAATATAATACATAATAGATTCATCATTTTTTTCGATTTTATTTATAAAAGTAATAAGATCAACACTTAGCATTTCTTTAATTTTAGCATCGATTTCTTTCCAAAATTTACCAGCCTCACCTTGTACTATATCTCCTTTTTGTTCAATAATACTAATATTCCCCTCTAAACATACTAAAATATCATAAAGGGTTATATTCTCTGGAGAACGTGCTAATTTATATCCCCCTTCTGCCCCTCTAATGCTTATTACTAGTCCACATTTTCTTAAATTATTTATAATTTGTTCTAAATATTTAATGGGAATATTTTGTCTTTCTGATATTTCTTTAGATTTAATTAAATAATTATTATTGTAATTTTTTGCTAAATCAATCATGATTTTAATGCCATATCTTCCTTTACTTGTTATCTTCATTATAAACCAAAATTTTTATTAAATAATAAAAAAAAAGAAATTATTGAAATCTATTTTACAGAAATATTATAAAAAATTCAAATAAAAAATTAGTTAAATTTCTTTATATTGTTTGAAAGATTAATTTCTGGAGCAAGTAATCGTATATATTTATCAAAATATAAGAATTGTTTTAATAAGAGACCAAATTCTTTGGGAAATCTTATACCGTTATCCTTAGCTACATTAATAATTAACAACAGTTTTTTATTAATCTCTTCTTCGTTTATGTCTTCATTTAAGAAAACCTCTTCTTCTAAGGTTTCAATAATATCAAAAGCCTTTTTTAAATCATTGGAAAATTTTACTTTATCAACTTTTTTATTTGCAATCCCCGACTGAATTAATCCCTCAGCCATCAAATTAAAATCTATAGGTTCTGCTTCCATCCCCATCATGATTTTTTGTAATCCCTGCCAGGTAGATTTCTCAATACGACCCACGATACCAAAATCAATAAAAGCTATTTTTTCATCATCGAGTAACATCAAATTTCCTGCATGTACATCCGCATGAAAAAAATCAAAATATAACAAACTTAAAAACCAAACATTTAATGCTTTAGAAATGACATTTGCGGGATTTTTAGAATGTTGTTTTATGATTGAGGGATTTACTAAAGGAATTCCATATAATCTTTCCATGGTAATGACTCGAGAAGTTGTGTATTGATCATAAATATAAGGAACAACTACATCTGTAATATTAAATTTTCTTAAAAATTCTCTAAATTGTTTTGTATGCTTTGCTTCTAAAATAAAATCACATTCTTTTAACATGCTCTTTTGAAGATCCTCTATGATTTCAGAAAGAGATAATCTGTGAAACTCTGGAATCAATAATTCAAATATTTTACTAGCAATATAGATAAAATTCATATCTGTAAGTATAATATCTTTCACATCGGGTTTTTGAACCTTTAATACTACATCTTGCCCATTTTTTAGTTTTGCAGCATGAACTTGAGCAATGGATGCACTTGCAATGGGATTTGGATCAATAGATTGAAAAATATGATGTAGTGGTTTTTTAAATTCTTCTTTTAATACTTTTTCTACTGTAGAGAAAGGAATGGGATTGGTTTGATCAAGACATTTTTGAAATTCTTCTACATATTCCTTAGGGAAAAGAGTAGGGGTACTTGCAATGAATTGTCCAA
>JBEQAN010000019.1:0-11373 GCA_041640315.1 Leptospiraceae bacterium | reverse complement strand
CTTTCATAAAACCCATTGGCTTTGGTATGGGGGTTGTTTTCCAAATACATATTTCTTTCTTCTATTAACATTTTTTCTAAAACCTGCTTGACAAATGGAGTAAGAAATTCTAATAAATCATTTAATACTTCATTTGAGATGTTCATAATTAAAACCTCCTGTAATTTCATATAATTCCATACCAAAAATATGATTCAAATTACAGGAGGTTATCTTTTTTTGATTAGACACAATTAATTGTACACTACCTAATGTTCTCCACTGTTTAATATGATTATTCATAAATTATTTAAGAAAATTATTAAGAATATCTTTTATTTGAAAAAAATTGCATTTCATTTGAGGTGATTTTTGTTTTACAAACTTTATTAGTTTTAGCTATTTTAATTTTTTAAAAAAAATTAAAATAATATACTACCCCCAAATTTAAATATTGATTTTTTTCTATTACTCTTCTCTGTTTTTTATCTCGGCTAAGGAAAAAGCCAGGGATAGATTGAACTAATGATTCCACTGTTGATGAGGTGGAAAAAACTCTATAATTTTCTACATTTATTTTATTTATCTTATAATGATTTTCATTAAATGCATATTTCACAAAAAAATTTAGATCTTTATATATACTTGTATTCCACTGAAAACTAGTATAAATTCCATTTGATTTCATTTCTGAAATATTAGCGATGAAAACATCAAAAGAATTTATAATATTAAATGTTGATATAGAATTAAACAGCTGATATTCTATCTTAGGTTTTATACCTCCAGAAGATATTAGGAGATTTAAAGAGAGATAATTTTTTGGATTTAAATACATCTTTATGAGTGGACCAATTGATAAATGTTTGTTATTATTAGAATTAAAATTAATAAAATCTATTACACTTCCCCCACCAGTTAAAGTAAAGAATCTTTGCTTAGTATTTAATTTAATTTGATAAACATTTGTTTCAACTCCAAATATTGTTTTATTATTAAAAAGATGAAAATATGTTAGATTATATATCAACCATATATTGATGTAGTTATTTTTTGCATCACTTACATTATTGCTAAATGGGAATATTGAACTTAGATATTGATTTCGTTGGTAACCAACTCCCACTCTAAGTTTATTTTTAAAGTTTGAGGAGTCTATCTGAAATGAAGAAACTGAGAAACCAGCTTCAAAATCATTTTTATAATATCTTATAAACAATTGTTGACTAAATGATTCATAATTGTAAGACAAAAACAATCCACTTAAAGAAAAAGGAAATAAAAAATTAAAAAAACTATCATATATTTTAAAAAATGAGGGAACAACATAAGCCGGTCCTGCACCGTATCCAACTTCAAAACCCTGCCTTTTCTCAAAAGGTCGAACTTTTATTTGGGTTCGTTTTTTCTCCTCTTCTTTTTTAAGTTTTTCTTCTTCTGCACGTCTCCTTTCTTCTTCTCTTTTTTGTTGCTCCTCTAAAATTCGTCTCCTTTCTTCCTCTTTCCTTCGCTGTTCTTCTTCAAACCGTTTTCTCTCCTCTTCTTTTCTACGGCGTTCTTCTTCTAATCGTTTCTTATCTTCGATTTCTTTTTGTGAAGGACCGAATTCTATTTTCTGAATATTTTCCTTATTTACTACTATTTTTGTTCCATCTTCTTTTTGTAACTCCACATTTTCTCTAGTTTGATTTATAATTTTTCCAATTATTTTTTGTCCATTTTTTAAAAAGATGGTGTCAGCATCTAAAGAAAATTGATATAAAATAAACAATAATAGCTTGAAGATTTTTTTTAGTTCGTTTGAATATTTCATATTCAAATTTTTTAATAATATTATATTTAAATTTATTAAAAATATTTCATATTGTCAACTTATTTTTATTCCAATTTATAATTATCTTTTAAAGGTATGTTTTCCAAAGAAAATGTTGCGATTATACTAATTAAGGTAAATAATAAACAAACTAAAATTAATATCGAAAATATTTCCTGAAATGTATAATCTATGAATTTCCAATAAAATGTATAAACATAACCTAAGATCGCAACCCCTATAGTAGCACCCATCTGTCTAAAAAATTGAATTGAACTTGTTGCAGTACCAATTCTTTGAAATTTTATCTCATTTTGAACCGCGATTATGTATAAAGGTAAAATTGGACCTAATCCAATCCCTAAGGGAATAAGCATTAATACAAATAATATTAGATTTGGAATCATAGCTTTAGTTACGATAAATAATATAAAAAGATTTATGGATATTAATAGATTACTTATTATTAAAATTAATTTATACTCTCCAAATTTTGTTGCAAGTTTTCCCGCGAATGTACTTGATAAAACTATCCCAATGGTAAGAAATGTTATTACATAACCTGTTTCCATTTCATTAAGATGATAAATCGTAGTCAAATACATAGGAAGAAACGTTAAAAGTCCCATAAATGTTCCTCCTAAAAAAAATGTGGCTATGCTACTTTTGATAAAAGTATCATTTTTTAATAAATTGATATCAAATAAAGGTGATGAAGCTAATTTCTCATGTTTATAATATAAAGAAATCCCTACTAGACTTAAAATGAAATAAGTTATTTTATCATATTTAAAAATTCGTATTTCAGAAAAAAACATTATCAATGTAAAACTCCAAATAAAAAGTAATATTGATCCGAGTAAATCAAATTTTTGATTGGAAACTGGCGAAACCAATGGCATATAAATTACTAATAATATGATTATAAAAATTCCCAAAGGGACATTTATTAAAAAAATCCATTTCCAGGAAAATAAATATGAAATATAACCGCCAATTATTGGACCTAATATGCTACTTAAACCAAAAATGGAACTGATCCAACCTTGAATTTTCCCTCTTTCTCTCGGAGCATACATGATACCAATTGTTGTAAATGTGATAGAAAAAATTCCTCCACCACCAATCCCTTGAATAAAACGAAATAAAATTAATTCATAAATGCTATTACTTAATGAGCATAAGTAAGAACCCAATACAAAGATTGAATTTGCTATAATAATTAGTTTTTTTACAGAAATAATATCACATAACCTTCCAAAGATGGGAAGGAAAATCACAGAAGATAACAAGTAAGAAACCATTACCCAACTATAATATTCAGGTTGTTGGAAATTCAACATAATATGTGGTAACGATGTTGTTATTATTGTTTGATCTAATGCTGCCAAAAATAGGCTAAGAAAAATTCCCATCAAAATTAATGTCTTTTTTTTAAGGTGATCCATATAGATTACAAAATAAAAAAAAATATCTCTTAAATAAGACAATTCTTTTAGTAAAATATTTTAACAAATATTTAGATTTAAAAAAATTTTTAATTACACAATTATTTTGATAAATAAAAAAATATTACATAGAAAATATCCTAATTCTATATCTTCATTAGATTCTTTTAATTAGTGCTGTATAAATTACACATTATGAATTTAAAATGCATTCTTGGTAACGAAAAATACATTAAAATATAAATTTTGAATATAGATGTTTCTGATATTAGTTCTTATAAAAAAAATTTAAAGTTCCTAATTTCAGAAAGCGAATTAATAACTACTTCCCCTTTGAATGATTTTTTCGATACGAAGGATTCATCTATAAAAATCTTTCTTTTAAAGCAAACTTTTATATCTACAAAAATAGATATATTGAAATAGGAGAAAAAAATCTGCAACGTTCTATTCTCCCACACGGCGAACCGTGCAGTACCATCGGCGATGAAGGGCTTAACTTGCGTATTCGGAATGGGTACGGGTGTTATCCCCTTCTCTATAGATGCAGTTAACAACCACAATCTTTATAAGTGATTTTAACACAAGTTTTTTTATAATGTAAAGTTAGAATTTTTTTATATTATTTTGAATTTTTACGATAGAGACTAATAAAAATGAATTTTCAAGAGATTGATATAAATTTTAGTATATAATATGTTAACAAAAAAAAATTATAATATAATTGGTAAGATATTGGTTTTACTTCTTTTTATTAATTGTAATTTTCTAATTGAAAATAAACCTATACAAAACCCAGGTTTAGGAATAAAAAAAAATAACAATATTTACGATATATACTTCGATGTTGGAATTTTTACGTTTGAAAATTATACAATTGGACGAAGTGAAATTGAAAAAGTATTCGAAATAGTAATCCCGGAACTCCAAGAAGAATGGGGAAATATCAAATTGAATCCAGTCATTGATCAACCTCAAGACGCACCTTATTTAATGGAAACAGTTGTAAGTAGAAAACTTAATCCGGAAATTGAAACCTTTCGTTTAAAAACAAAATTTTTATATCATAACAATTTTATTGTAGAAGAAGTACTCGAAGAGAATTCAGAAAAAAAACCAAACAAATTCTTTTTATCAAGTCAATTACATCATTATTTATATAGTCAAGTTCGTTATGATTTATTAATCATACCCTTAGCTATTATATCTGATTTCGATTATGAAAATAAAAGAAGAGAAATAGAAATTCATCATCATGAAATTGGAATTGCGAAGGGAAGAACTGCTTTAGACAAAATAGGGGTGATGATTCATTTAGATTATAACAATTTAAATTCTTTAGAAAATAAAAATTTAATTAAGGCTGGATTAATATCATTAATACTTAACGTTTCTCATGATGTTTCAAGAGAATTTTTCAATAAAAATTGCAGTAAATGTAAAGAATATATAGAAAAAAGAAAACAAATATTTGAACTTTTTTATAATTTTAATAGTGGGAATATTCAAAAGGGATGTGGGAAACTTGCTAAAAGCTGGATCGATTGGAGCACTCATGAATATATTGAAAGTTATAATAAAATAATCAAAAAGCAAATACAAGAGAATTTTGAAAATTTCAAAAAAAAGTGTAAAGAATTATAAATTTTTTCGTCAAATCATAATGAAATATGAATCCAAGAAAATTTTATTTAATCTCTATAATTCTTATTAGTTTTAATCTTATATGTAATAAACATAATATCATTCAAAATAATATTCAAAATAATATTGATCATAATAAAAATTTAAATAATAAAATCGAACAAACCATAAACAACCAAAATGCTTCACTAACTTTCAAAGAATGCACTAATGAAAGTAGAAAAGTAGAATACTGTATTGAATTGTATAAACCTGTATGTGGTTGGTTCACCAACAATCCTACAGAGTGTAAGAATATCTACTGTAGAGAAAGCTATGCTAATTCATGTTTTGCTTGTAAAGATAAACGTGTCATAGGTTACACAGAAGGAAAATGTAAAAATTAATTTTTTTCTTATCTGAATTTAAATAAAAATTCATTATCAAAACAAATTTTTTTAATTTTTAGATGGAATAACTCACAGAATCCTCTTTGTCCACAAAAACAGTAATTTTCTTCTTCTTTAAAGGGACAATCCAATTCACATTGATAATACTGTTTGATTTTTAAATTTTCAAAATAACTAAATTTTTGTTGATGATTGATATTTTCCTTCTTCATGTCTTTTCATGAAAATAGAGGATTCTTGTTTGTCTACTATTTATTGATATTGAGACTCATTCTCATTTAAAATTTATAAAAAAAGGGCATTTTTCATGCCCTTTTTTGTAAACTCTTTTATTTAGCGGATTAATAGTCCATTCCGCCCATACCACCCATTCCCGGAGAATGTTCTTTTTCTTTTTCTGGTATATCTGTAATACTTACTTCAGTTGTTAATATCATCGCACCAATAGATGCTGCATTTTGTAAAGCACTTCTTGTAACTTTTACTGGATCAAGAATTCCCGCTTCTGTTAAATCTTCCCATTTAAGTGTTTCTGCATTAAATCCTATATTATCTTTTTCATGGAGAGCTCTTTCAACTACAACACTTCCTTCAATACCTGCGTTGTTAGCAATTTGTCTTAGTGGTTCTTCGAGAGCACGATACACTATCATAGCCCCAGTTTTTTCATCACCTTCTAAATTGAGAGTTTTAATTACTTCTCTACATCTCAATAATGTGATACCACCACCGGGTATAATACCTTCTTCAACAGCAGCTCTCGTCGCAGATAAGGCATCTTCTACTCTTGCTTTCTTTTCTTTCATTTCAACTTCTGTTGCAGCACCAACATAAATGACAGCAACACCACCAGCTAATTTCGCTAATCGTTCTTGTAATTTTTCTCTATCGTAATCACTGGTTGTTTCTTCAATTTGTTTTTTAATTTGGTTAATTCTTCCTTTGATATCAGCTTCACTACCCGCACCATTGATAATGGTTGTATTTTCTTTATCTACCACAACTTTTTCCGCTTGACCAAGTTGTGTAATATCTACATTTTCTAATTTCATTCCGAGATCTTCAGAGATCACTTGACCACCAGTCATAATAGCAATATCTTCTAACATTGCTTTTCTTCTGTCACCAAAACCAGGAGCTTTAACAGCACATACTTTAATAGTTTTTCTTAAGTTATTGACCACTAAGGTAGCTAGTGCTTCGCCTTCAACTTCTTCAGAAATAATTAATAAGGGTCTTCCAGTTTGTACAACTTTTTCTAAGATTGGTAATAGTTCTCTCATGTTAGAGATTTTCTTTTCATGGATTAAGATATAAGGTTTTTCAAAGCTACAGATCATGTTTTCTGGATCTGTTACAAAGTAGGGAGATTGATAACCTCTATCAAATTGCATACCTTCTACAACTTCCATATAGGTATCAATTCCTTTTGCTTCTTCTACTGTAATAACGCCATCATTACCTACTTTTTCCATTGCATCAGCAATTAAGTTTCCAATTTCTTGATCATTGTTAGCAGAGATCGCAGCAACAGCAGCAATATCTTTTTTATTCGTTCCTACTTGTTTTGCTCTTTTTTTCAATTCTTGAACCACTGCTTCAACAGCTTTCTCAATACCTCTTTTAAGATGCATTGGATTAGCACCAGCTGTTACGTTTTTTAAACCTTCATTCACAATTGCTTGTGCAAGAACAGTTGCGGTGGTAGTTCCATCACCCGCTACATCATTGGTTTTGGTTGCCACCTCTTTAAGCATTTGGGCACCCATATTTTCAAAGGGATCTTGTAATTCGATTTCTTTAGCTACAGTAACACCATCTTTTGTTATTGTAGGTGCACCAAATTTTTTATCAATAACAACGTTTCGACCTCTAGGTCCTAAAGTTGCTCTTACAGCAGTTGCTAATTTATTGACTCCAATTTGTAATTTTCTTCGTGCTTCTTCATGAAATTCTAATTGTTTTGCCATTTTCTCCTCCTTAATTTTTGATAAAATTATTTTATAATATTTTAGTGATCAGTGAATTAAATTTTTTGTTATTCAATGATTGCTAAAATGTCGCTTTCTCTTACGATAAGATATTCTTTGCCATCCTTTTTAATTTCTGTACCCGCATACTTTCCATAAAGAACTCTATCTCCCACTTTCACCTGCATAGGTATCACTTTACCATTTTCTTGACGACCTGGTCCTACTGCTACAACTTTTCCTTCTTGGGGTTTTTCCTTGGCTGTATCTGGGATAATAATACTTCCAATTCTTTCTTCTTGCTCTTGAAGTGGTTCTATTAATACTCTATCAGCTAATGGTTTTATACTCATTGGTTCCTCCTTTTATCTGGATTTAAATTATTACTTAAAAATTTTAGCAATCACCTATATTGATTGCTAAATCTAACTACTAAATTAAAAATCCTAAGCTTCCTCGTCAATCAAAAAATCAAAATTTTTTGCAATTTTTTATAGGGATTGCTAAATATTAAAGTTTTATAAATAATATTTCTAAATATATGTTAAGTAATACAATTCTAAATCCGAGTATACTCTGAAAAAAATTTGAATCGATAAAATTGAATTTATATAAATTTTTTGGTATGAAATTTTTTTTAATGAAATTAGGAATTTAAATCTTAATCTTTTCTTGATTTTGTTTTAAACTTACAAAATCCATCTCCTTTGGCATGATATTTTGTTTTTATTGTTTCAAATGTATCTATTCCCGTTGGATATTCACTGCCATACGATAAATCCATAAGTGCTAAGATTATAACATTCAACATAAAACATACAGGGCGTTTTGACTTTCCACAAGTATTTAAATAATATTCTGCTTCATATCCTTCTTCAGCGCGAATTTTACAACTTTTACTAGGGATAACTTTAACAACTTTTAACCTTGCCCAACCAAAAGCGTTACTTAAAGCTATGGAAGCCAAAAATTTATCTGTGGGATTTGCAACTATTGGCTCAATAAGATTTTTCCATTGGGTAGAGGTTTGAATCCTATGAAAAGTATTATACACAAAAACTCATGTAGTATTATTAAAATTTCTCTACTTCTTCATTAAATTCATTTTCAATGATTTTAACAAACTCATAACTTAATTTATTATAAAAACTTGTAGGAGCGTTAGTTAAATAAATACCAAAAGTAGGGATTAATTCATTTTCATTTTTAGGAATTTCCATTTTTGAAACATTATCAATAATAATTTTTTCATCAATTGCCATATTCTAACTCCACAATAAATTCATTTTTTGAATCACCACAAGAAATACACTTTGTTTGTTTAACAAGACAATTTGATGGTTCTTTATTAAATAATATTCCATAAGAAGAACGAATTACCCTCTTACAAAATCATCTACTGGCATAGTTTGAAGACCCCATTTTTAATTTATAACCTAAGGATAAATGCGAAAATTTAGATATTATCTTTCCTCCTTTTTTAGATTTAAAGATACTAATATAAAAAGTATTAAAATAACTAAAAAAATGGACTATGGATGAATGAATTTATGAAGGTTTACATACTTAATTTTTCTTTGCATATAAATTTTTGTCTAAATATAATTTTTATTTGTTTAATTTTAATCTAGATGAAAAAAAGATTGAAATTATTATGATTATTTAATTATTTAAAATTAACTTCATGATTTTAAAAACCGATTAGTAAGAAAGGAGGTAGTATGCGTTTTGTTTATGTAGTCATTATCTTTTTTAGTAGTATTTTTTTTGTTTATGCACAAAATCCAACTGAAAATAATACTATTACTTTAAAAAAACCTACCGATCCCTTAAGAGAGTGTAGAGCTCATCATAAATATAAAAAAACAAATACAGAAAATTTAATTTTACCAGACATAGCTTGGGGCAATAATCCTCAAGAAGCAGAATATAGACAAGAAGTAATTAGATTATTAAAACTTGAAATCTCAAACGTCAATCAGGCTATTATTGATATTGTCAACAAACACAAAGAGTTAATTAAACTCTATCCAGAACTTAAAGAATATCAAGAAATTATTCTAGAAGATAATCCGGGTTCTTGGAGAGATGGGATTTACGTAAATTCTAAAAAAGTTTTGGCAATTCACTATACCAATGATGGAAATGTGGATTGTGTAATTTTAGACTTTATGATTCGTGGTGTGGATCAATACGAACTATGGACAAGAAAGATTATGAGGATTTATTATCCAAGTATACAAACCATAGAATTAGAAACATTAAGGCATAACTTTAGATTAGAAGAAAGTTTAGAAAATTCTTCCCCAGAGATTCAACTAAAAGCCCTTAGAAGGGTTTTCCTTAATTTAAGAGCTGCTTTATATTCCATGGATATGTTAATTGCTGCTTATTATGATAGGAGAAATAAAAAGCATGACTGGCAAATCGGTTTATAAAACCTGACTTTTATGATAAAATTCCATGGTACCACAATTCTATGTGTTCAAAAAGATGGTAAAACTGCGATTGGTGGTGATGGTCAAGTAAGCATGGGAAATACTATCCTCAAACATACTGCTAAAAAAATTCGTAGAATTGAAAATAAAAACATAGTAGCAGGATTCGCCGGTTCTACGGCTGATGCATTAACTTTATTTCAGTTATTCGAAAAAAAGGTAGAGCAGTTTAGAGGAAATTTAAGTAGAGCAGCGGTAGAGCTAGCCCAAGATTGGCGAACAGATCGAATGTTGAGACGCTTAGAGGCTTTGATGATTGTTGCAGATCCGAAGGAAGCATTTATTATATCGGGAACGGGAGATGTGGTATCTTCTGATGATGGAATCTTAGCTATTGGTTCTGGTGGAAACTATGCCCTTGCTGCCGCAAGAGCTCTTAAAACCCATAGTAACTTAGACGCTAAAGCAATCGTAGAAGAATCTTTAAAGATTGCCTCCGAAATTTGCGTTTTTACCAATAATCATCTTACTATTGAAGTATTGGAATAATAAATCATTAGACTTTCATTTATTGAATTACTTTCTCTTCGGGACTTAAATAAAGAATTTTATTTACATAATCACCATCTAAAACAAATCCTATGTTATAGCCCGTTTTTAAAAATTCATCTAGTTTGATTGCTTCTCGAAGACAGTCTTCTATATTCTTGCACAAATAATAGATACGATAAGAAGTACTCTTAAAAGCATGATAGTTTGGCCCGTGAGTCAAGATGATTGTTAAATAAAGTTTGTTCTCTATTTTTTCAAACAAGATATGAGAAATAAATCGCCTATTTACAATTCTTAAATTATATGTGGAAGAGATTGGAGGATAAGGAGCAAGATGTAGAAGGTTGAGTAAAAATAATAATAAAATATATTTATTGATTTTTTTTATTAAATAACTGTTCAATATTTTTAATTGCTTCAATATTTAAAGTTTTTGTTGCTTTTTTATTTTGTTCTTGTATCTCTTTATAAACCTCACTTCGATGTACGGAAACATTTTTTGGAGCTTTTATACCAATTTTTACCTGATCACCACGTACTTCTACAATCACAATCTCAATCTGATCTCCTATCATGATGGATTGATTAATTTTTCTTGTTAATATTAACACAGCTCTTACCTTTACTGAGATTGATTTTGTTGTTCGATTAACTCTAAAACATTCATTCTAACCCCATGAGAATCATCAAGAGAGATTACTTGTTTACCGAGTTTTTTTTCTAAATGAATAAGAATGGGACCTTGTAAATTAATTGTCATTTTCTCGGGATGATTCTCTGGAATTGTAAGAATTGCATAAATCTTACATTCTTCAATTGAAGTTACATCAAAAATTTCTAAATCTTGAGGCAACACCTTAGGGGTATAGTTTTTAAGAATACTTTTTGGTTCAATGATAACAAATGCTAAATCTTCGTTTTTAGTAGACTGAAGCCAATAAAAAGGTGATTCTTCTTTTTCTTTAAAAATAAAAAATTCTTTTTCTTCAGTAAAACCATAAATTCCTTCTGGAAAATGGATGATATTTTCTTCTGAGATCTGTTTTGTACCAAAAAATTTTGTTTTTAATTCTACCATGCTATCAACCTATCGTAAAAAATCCATTAAAGTAGGACGGATAATCCTTGCTCCTACATTTA
>JBEQAN010000018.1:0-11731 GCA_041640315.1 Leptospiraceae bacterium | reverse complement strand
GTTATAGATGAAATAATACATGATTTAAAACAAATTCAACACATATATAGTGTAAGAATTCATACTCGAATGATTTCTATGCTACCAGCAAGAATAACAAAAAATCTAATACGAATTTTCGAAAAGCATTATCCCCTTACTTTAGTAACCCATTTTAATCATTCCATAGAATTGACGGATTATGTTTACGAAAAAATAAAAATGATAAAAAAAGCTGGTGTTATGGTTTTAAATCAATCTGTATTACTGAAAAATATCAATGATTCATTGGAAGAACAAGAAAAATTAATATTGAAATTAATACAGTTTGGAATTAAACCGTATTATCTCCATCATTGTGATGAGGTGAAAGGCACGTCTCATTTTCGAACTTCCTTAAAAAAAGGAATTGAAATTATGGAAGCTCTCCGCGGTAGAAACCCTGGAATTGCTCTACCTTTATATATGATCGATCTACCTGGAGGTGGGGGGAAAGTGCCAGTACTACCAGTTTATCTACATTCATTCCATGAATCAAAAAACGAATATGAATTTTATAATTATGAATTTAATAAACTTTATAAGTTAAAAGAAATCTATGAAAAATAAATTCATCTTTGTAATTTTACTTGCTGGAGGTATAGGAACAAGAACAGGTTTATCAATACCAAAACAATTTTATAAAATCCATGGATTATATGTTGCTGAATATAGTATTTTACGCTTTTTGAAATGGTTTGAACTTTTAAAAAACCATTCTCTTTTTAAACCAGAGAAATTAATTTTTGTGACTCCAAAAGATCATTTCGAAGAAACGAAGAAAAAGTTAAATCATTACGATTTAATTTATGCATGTGGTGGAGATACAAGACATGATTCAACCAAATCTGGTTTAAAAGAAATTCAAAATTATATAAATAAAAAAAATATTGAAATTTTAGATTGTATTGTATTGATTCATGATGTGGCAAGACCAATTTTTTTGATTGAAGAATTAAATGAGGTACTTCACTTAATAAAAGAAAAACCAGATATTGATTGTATTTCCCTTGCCTCCAATGTTACTGAAACAATTGTTCAATATAAAAATCATCACATTATACCCCTTAATAGAGATGAATTAATGGCAATCAAAACTCCTCAGATACTTTTAGGTAAATGTATTGATTTATTTATTAATACCCCGACAAAAAAAGATTACACAGATTTACTTACTTGGGCAAGAGATTATCAACTTATAACAGAAATTGTCCCTTGTGTCCAAGAGAATATAAAAATTACTTATCCCGATGATTTTAAAATTGCAGAAATTATTTTACAAAAAGAAAAGTTTAAAATATTTTAATTAGGTTACAGTATGCAATTATTATGATTACAAAAAGAATGTTTTTGGGTATAGAGATACCCGAACAAATCCAAGAGGAAGTGGAAAGGTGTCAATTGGGATTATCCACAGCAAAGTGGGTTAAAAAAGAAAATTTACACCTAACACTACAATTTTTTGGAAATTTAAATCTTGAACAAATTAATTTATTGCGTCAAATTTTGAAGGAAGTAAAAATGAATTCATTTTTAATGAAATTAAAACAACCCAAGGTGTTTTATAAAAAACAAAAAATTCTTTGGCTAAAAGGAGAACCAGAAGAAAAAGTTATAGAATTAAGAAATTATATTTTAAAAATATTGAGTAAAAATGATGAATTTATAAATTTTTATCATCAATTTAAAAAAGAAAAATTTTTACCGCATGTTACCATTGCAAGATTAAATATAGTGAATTATAAGAAATTGAATGAATATTTAATTACCTACGAAGATTTTAATACCAATGAATTTCTTGTAGATAATTTTGTTTTATATTCCAGTACATTACTACCTGAAGGTGCCCAGTATACAAAAGAAGAAGTTTACAGTTTATTATGAAAAGTATTAATATTCTATTAATAGAAGATAGTCCCAGTTTTACTTTATATTTAAGAGAGCTATTCTATAATAATGGTTATAAAAATTTTTTTAGTGCATACGACAAAGAGTCTGCCTTAAACATCTTAAAAGAAAAATTTGTTCATGTAGTAATTTTAGATATTGAATTAATCACCATAAAAGAAGGTTTTGAATTGGGAAGACTAATACAAAATGATTATAATATTCCAGTAATTTATATTACTGCAAAAGAAGAAGAACAAATTAAAACGCTTTTTAAAGATGAAGATAGATTTTATGGATTATTATTTAAACCTTTTTTATTTTCTGAATTAGAGACATTAATTAAAAATGCCTATCTCGCAACTCAAGAGCGATATATTCAGGAGGGTTCTTTAAAAAGATTGTTGGACTACGTGTTATTTCCCTCAGCGATTTTTTATAAAGATGAGTTAATATTATTTAATGATGAGTTTATAAATTTTGTAAAAAATGTTTTAAATATGAATGTCGATAAAAAGTTGAAGTTAGCAGAGATTTTTCCAGATTTATTACCGATTCTAAAAAATCATTTAAATCATCAAATTACAACTAAATATGAAGGCATATTAGAAATACTGGATAAAAAAATTGATTTAGAAATTATTATTTTATCAACAAATTACTATCAAATTATTATTAAATCGTCGGATTATGAAATTTCAAAAGCGATAGAAGTATCCCCCTTAGGAAGATTTCAATTTTTATTGAATTTACTAAATCGATTATTTGATGGTATTATAATACTAAATGAAAAAAGAGAAATTATATATACAAACTCAACTTTTTTAAGATTATTTGATTATGAAGAAAGAGAAGTATTAAATCAAAACATCAAAATTATAAAAAATGTCAATATAAAGAAAAGATATTATGTAAAATTTTGGAGAGAAGTGGAAAAAAATGTATTCTGGGAAGGAAAAGTTTATAGTTCAAAGAAAAATGGAGAAGAAAGAGTTGATTGGTTTTCTATCAATAAAATTTATGATACTGAAATCAACAAAACATATTATATTATTGTTATTACAGAATTAGAGCGAAGAATACAACAAGAAGAACGTCTTTTTTACTTAGCATATTATGATGAACTTACAAATTTACCTAATCGAAGATTTTTTAAGGAAACTATTAAAAAGGAAATATTATTATCTCTTAGAAATAATACAAAATTTGCATTGATTTTTATTGATTTAGATAAGTTTAAAATTATCAATGATCAACTTGGACATTTAGTTGGGGATCAAGTATTAATTTTTTTTTCTGATATTTTGAAAAATAGTTTGAGAAAATCTGATTTTATTGCAAGATATGGTGGTGATGAATTTTGTATAATTATAAGTCAAATTTATAATCATAATGTTTTAATCCCAATACTCGAAAAAATTATTCGATTGACACAAAAAGAATTTATGTATAATAACATAACTATACCCATTTCTATATCAATTGGAGTTAGTATTTTTCCTGATGATGTGAAAGAGTTTCCAATTGATAAAACAAATTATGAGGAGCTCATTAATCACTTAATTCATAGCGCTGATATAAGTATGTATGAAGCAAAGAAAAAAGGAGGGAATCGTTTTTATTTTTATAATTCTGGTTTACACAATTATAGTTTAATGAGAGAACAATTTTTAGATGAAAGCGAATTGAACAATTTAAAAATCTTTTTTCAATTTATATTGGGACGTCAAGATCATTCTTTAAAATCTATCCAACCCATTTTTTGCTTGGATACATTGGATATAAATGAAAAGAATACAGAGTTTTGTGAATTTAATAGATTGTTTATTGAAAAAAATTTAGAAAGAGAAGAAGTTATGTTTAACAAGATGTATTCATTAATTAAAGAAATACATGATTCTATCTTCATTCAGGACATATATTTATATTTTAGATTTTCTTTACAATTTTTACTAAATAAAAAACATTATTTAGAAAAATTATTAAAAATAAAAAATAAAATGATATTAGAATTTAAAGGAAAAGAAATTTTTAATTTAATAGAATTTAATAAAAAATTTTTAGACGAATTAATTGATTTAAATATACAGTTTTCTATCAATATGGATATAGAACAAGATACAATCTCATTAAAACAATTAAATACAAATATATTTTGTATTACTCCTAATATTCGTAAATCATTGCGAGAACTAAATGAAGAGGAAAGGCTAAATTTAAATTTATTTTTGAATCATTTACAAACTTTACAATTACCAATTTTACTCCAAAACGTTCATTCAGAAGAAGACTTGAAGGTTTTAAATGATTATAATATTAATTATTACAAAGGGAATATATCAATATATACCTTTGATGAAGTAAAAAATATTTTACATACTGGTATCAAAAAAAAATAAGTATTATAAAAAGTCATGGCAAATATAAAAGTAAACGAGAAAGTACCAGATTTTGAATTGATTGATGATGAAGGAAATCTTTTTAAGTTATCAAATTATAAAGATCCCCTCATTTTAGTATTTTATCCTGGTGATGATACCTTAGTATGTACTGCCCAGTTATGTGATTATAGAGATGGCATTGAAGTATTTCGCAACATGGGTGTTGATGTAATTGGAATTAGTAAAGATTCTAAGGAATCTCATCAAAAATTTAAGAAGAAATATAATTTACCTTTTCGTTTATTAACAGATCCAAAGGCAGAAGTTGCAAGTAAATTTGGCTGTAGGACTTTACTGGGGACTATTAATAGAGCTGTGTTTTTATTAGGAAAAGACAATATTTTATTATGGTATCATAAAGAAATTTCTTCCATTTTTAGAAGGACAAGGGATGAACTTATTAGTATAATAAGTCAGTTAAAGAAAGAAAATAAATTATAAATATGCAAATTGTACATAACTTAGAAACTTTCAAAGCAGATTGGGATCATGCTAGTTTAACCTTAGGGGTTTTTGATGGAATTCATCTTGGACATCAAGCTCTATTAAATAGAATACAAATTCAAAAAAATTCATACAAAAGGGTTTTGGTTACTTACTATCCTCATCCCGATTTAGTTTTAGGAAAACGAAAAGAAGAATATGGAACAGAGCTTTTTACTTATGAAGAAAAATTATCGTTACTTCAAAAGTATGATATCGATGTAGTAGTTTTTATTGAATTTACAAGAGAATTTGCAAATACAACTGCAGAGGACTATTTAAAAAATATATTAATTGATAAGTTAAAGGCTAAGTATATTGTGATAGGTTATGATCAATGTTTTGGAAAAAATCGCGAAGGAAACTATAATTTTCTTTTAGAGAAATCAAAAAAATATGGTTATATTGTGGAACGGATTGATCCAGTAGTTTATGATGGTATAATTGTATCAAGCTCTAAGATTAAGACTTTATTGAAAGAAGGGAATTTATCCTTAGCTAATCGATTACTTGGAAAAAATTTTTATATCACTGGTACTGTTGTAAAAGGGTTTCAACGTGGTAGAACCATTGGTTTTCCTACAGCGAATTTAGATATCCCACTTACAAAAGTAATTCCAAAAATTGGTGTATATAAGGGTTATTGCGAATATGGAGGAGTTTTTTATAAAGCAATGATTAATATTGGGTATAATCCAACTTTTAATAATCAATTATTAAGCGTCGAAGCACATATTTTAGATTTTGATAAAAATATTTATGGCGAACAGGTTAAGTTTCATTTTGTCGATAGAATTAGAGATGAAATCAAATTCTCTGGTATTGAAGAATTAAAAGCTCAATTAGAAAAGGATAAATTAGAAACAGAAATCCTTCCCCCATGCGAGAAATGTTTTTAAATCATGGAGTATCTCTTAGAAAGAATGAAATTTGTTTAAATAAGTAATATTTTCGAAACTTTCTTTTTTAATGGTGGATATTTCAATATCTCTTAATTCTTTCGTTAGAACTATATTTTCTATTCTGTTATTTTTGAAATTTGGAACTAATTTTCCCGATAAAAACAATAATAATAATTGCTTTAAAGAAATATCTATGTTTTTTACTTTCATCATTTCATCATCAGAAATGGAATAATAAATTTTTTGTAAGGCTTGGTAGAAACTAAAGCATTCATACACAAAAGAAAGAGGCGGTTTTTTTAAAAGATGATGAAAACATTCATGTAGAGATAAGATTCTTTTGTTAAATAGATATAATGGTGAAATGGCAATAGGGCTAAGTAAAACATAAGTGTAAAATCGAATAAGATTTTTTCTTATGGGCATTTTTATTTGAGAAGGAATTTGGGTTTCTTTTTCTAACCAAATTAACCAATATTTTAATTCTTTTTCTGGAAATGAGGATAAAATACCAATTAAGAATTGTTTTTCTTTAAAAAAACGATCTTTTAACATTATTTCATAAAATTCTAAGGGTAAATGTATATAACCATTGAATTCAATTACTGGAAAATCTATAGAATCTCTACATTCCGATGTTTCAATGAAGCCACCTTCGAGAAAAATTTGTTTTAGTATATGAGAATCATTAGAATTTAATATATTTTTTAACTTGACAATATATTTATTTTTAAGTACCTGTATAATATTACATTTTAGTACTTGTTTGTGTTGATAATTTTTCAATACAATTCCTAATTGAATTTCTAATTTTTTCTGTTGAGTTTTGTTAAGATAAGGAAAGATATCGGAAATATAATAAGACATGATTGTTAGTATATAATTATTGCATAGATTTTGTCAATTCTATTTGACATAAGATCAAAAAAAAAATATATGGTATTATGGCTAGAAAATGTGAAATTTCTGGAAAAAGAACTCAAGTGGGTAATACTATTTCTCA
The DNA here is from genome assembly GCA_041640315.1 of Leptospiraceae bacterium. Lineage (GTDB taxonomy): Bacteria > Spirochaetota > Leptospiria > Leptospirales > Leptonemataceae > SKYB61. Next base: position 4,997 of record JBEQAN010000018.1, on the reverse strand, counting down.
TTCTCATAGAAAAACAAAAAGAAAATTTAAAGTAAACTTAATAAAGAAAAAAGTATATATAGAAGATGAGAATCGTTACGTTACATTAAGAATTTCAGCTAGAATGTTAAAATCTTTAAATAAAAAAGGAGTAAAAGCTCTTATGAAAAAATATGGAACAAACCTTTCTATTTTAAAAAAAAGAGTCGTTTAAAAATTTATCATGAATAAAATAAATCAAAAAAAAACCACAAGAATCATCAACAGCTCCATCCAGATGAAAATTTAAAACATTATGCAAAAAAGATTTACCAAATCTTAAAAACTCACTTTGGTACTGTTCGAAGTCCTCTAAAATATAAAGAACCTTATCAATTTTGTATTGCGGTGATTTTATCCGCTCAATGTACTGATGAGCAGGTAAATAAAGTTACCCCAGAGTTGTTTAAAAAATTTCCAACAATTGAAAGCTTAGCGAATGCTTCCTTAAAAGAAATTGAAAAAGAAATCTATTCTACTGGATTTTATAAAAATAAAGCAAAAAACATTCAATCATTTTCTAAAATATTAATAGAAAAATACGATAAAAAAGTTCCATCAACAATGGAGGAATTATTAAGATTACCCGGAATTGGTCGTAAGACTGCCAATGTAATATTGCAGGAACTCTATGGTATACCATCGGGGATTGTAGTAGATACCCATGTGAAACGATTATCTAAAGTATTAGGATTAACGAACCAAAATCAACCAAACAAGATAGAACAGGAGTTAATGATGATTTTACCAAAGGAATATTGGATACAATTTTCTTTATATTTGATTTTCCTTGGTAGAACTACTTGTACTGCTCGAAAAAGAAATTGTAAAGAATGTATTTTAAAACATATTTGTAAATCCTCAACGGAGAAAAAAACTTAAATTAAATAAAAAAAATATCATATTTTATTTATATCTTGATTTAGATAAAAAAATTATTAATCTCCCAGAGATGTGACAGCATTGTTGGGATGAAAATTTTTCCATTCTAAAAATTTCTTATAAACAATACCAGATTTTAATGTATCCATAATTTTTTCTACTGCACTTTGTAAGGAGATATCTTCGAATAACTTAAGAGCAAGAGCAGAGTTTATTGCTACAATTTTATTTTCTATTTCTGTTCCTTTTCCTAAAATAATACGCATAAATCTTTCAACGGATTCTTTTCTATCTTTCACCCTTAGAGTATCTAAGGGTTCTGGTTTTAATCCAAAATCTTCTACTGTTAAAATCCCTTCTTTTACAATTTCTCCATCAACAATTTGTATATAATACGTTGGTGAAGAAATGGATACTTCATCCAATCCATCTTGAGAATGTATAACAAAAGCATTTTTTCTACCAAGACCTTTTAAAGCATGAGCAATCTGAGGCATAAAATCTTTATTAAATACACCCATGATTTGATGTGTGATGGGAGCGGGATTAGTAATTGGACCTAAAATATTAAATACTGTTCGAATTCCGAGGGTTTTTCGAACTGGTGCGGCATGCTTCATCGCGGGATGCCATTTTGGAGCATATAAAAATGTGATTCCTATTTTATCTAAACATTCAACAGCTTCCTCGTGTGAGAGTTCAATATTGATTCCACATTCTTCTAAAACATCTGCCGAACCAGTCGCACTAGAAACTGCACGATTACCATGTTTGGCAACTTTATATCCTAAACTACTCATTACTACTGCTGTAATAGTAGAAATATTTAAAAGATTAGCGTTGTCTCCACCTGTTCCACATGTATCCAGAATATAATATCGTTCTTTTGACGGCCACTTAACAGCTGCTTTTCGCATTGCCTTTGCAAATCCTTCGATTTCTTCACCAGTTTCTTTTTTCATAGCTAAGGCTACTAAAAAAGCTGCAGTTCTAATCTCTCCCGCTTCCCCTGTCATAATTTTGTTCATCGAAATGAATGCTTCTTCTTCCGTTAAGTTCTGAAAGTTAACAACTTTTTTCAAGTATTCATCCATATTTAAGCTCCCTATATTGATTTGTTATATGGTGGAAGTAGTAATTTATAATTTGAATATAAATAACGTAGTCCAGAGATAATGGTGATCACTGTCGTGATTAACATTAAATAATAGGGAAGAAATGAAGAAAGAATAAATAAGAGATCATCATAATTGCCATTGAAAAATTTCAATAAGAATTCACTTGCAATTTCAAAATTTGTTAATCCTTCTTGTTTTTTATGGATATAAATTTGATTGATCTGGGTTCGTTGTTTATAAGTAATTACTAAAAAGCTTAATAAAATCATAATAATACTAAACATTTGAAATGCTGTTTTTACTTTCCCAAACATTGAGGTTCTTAGACTTGTTCCTTTACGAATTGCAAGACTTCTTAATAACGTTATTAATAAATCGCGTCCAACTATACATAATATCATCCAAATTTCTACTTGTTCTGTTAAAAATAAAAAAGTAACTAAAGCACTTATTACAAGAAATTTATCTGCTAAAGGATCTAAGAATTTTCCAAGTTCAGTTTCTTGTTTTAATTTTCTTGCTATGTATCCATCTACTAAATCTGTTAGTGAAGCAATTATAAACAATATAACAGCTATAATTCTATAAAGAAAATCAGGGGATAAAATTAAAAAAATGAAAATAGGTATCATTGCCACTCTCAGAAATGTTAATATATTAGGTACAGTGAATGCATCTTCTTTAAGCTTTTGATTCATTTTCTCTCTCCTTGGTAAGATGTTCTTTAATTTGACCTATGTAATCATAAGCTATAAAATCAACAATTTCAATCTCGTAAAAGTTACCTAATTTTGGTAGAGTTTGATATTTTTCTTTCCATTCTTTTGGATGGTAAGGAACAATTACAATATCATCAATTTCTGGTGCAGATTGTGGTCTTCTAAAATGAAATTCATTACTCTTGATTTTTTCAAGGATTGAGCGATATGTCTTTTTTATATTCTTAGACATGATTATTTTTAATTGTTCTTGATAAAAATTTTGTAATTCATTGATTCTATTATAAACTTCTTTTTTGTTAACAGTTTTTTTTAAATGATAAGCTTCAGTACCCTCTTCGGGTGAATATGCAAAAAAGGTTATATGCTCAATTTTTAATTCATCAATAAATGTTTTTATAAGTTCAATATCTTTAGATTCTTCACCAGGAAATCCAATTAGAAATGTGGTACGAATTTCCAAATTAGGTATAAGTTCTCTTGCCATTGTAAATAAATTCTTAAAAAACTCATAACTGCCATAACGATTCATTTTTTTTAAGATATGTTCTGAGACATGTTGAACAGGACTTTCTAAATAAGGAACTAATTTTCTTAGCTTTCTTTTGGCAATTTCTTGTATAAGTTTTTCTGTTTTTTTATCTGGGTATAAATAAAGCAAGCGTACCCATTCCAAAGATTCTACTTCTTCTATTTTTTCTAACAAAGATATGAGCTGATCGATATGAGTGCCATAAGAATTTGTATCTTGGCTAACTAAACAAATTTCTTTAATTCCATTACTTGCTAATTCTTGAATTTCTTTTATAATATCATTTTCATCTCTATACCGAAACTTACCGCGAAATTGAGGAATAGCACAAAAAGAACAGTTTCTATTACAACCATCAGAAATTTTAACTGGTTCATAAAATTTGTTTGGTTTTATAATCGATTTAAGAATTTGATAGTAATCAACGTTTTGTTTCTGATGAATTTGAAATTTATTACGGATTAATTCTCCTGCTCTATGATAGATTCCGGTTCCAAAAATAAAATCTACTTCTGGAATCTCAAGCTCAATTTCTTTATGATATCGTTCTGCAAAACATCCTACAACAATTACTTTTTGATTTTTATTTCTTTTTTGTAATTTTTTTTTAAGTTCTATGGCTTCTAAGATGGTTTCAATAGTTTCTTTCTTTGCCTCTTCTATAAATGCACATGTATTAATAATATGAAAATTTGCTTCCTCAAGGCTTTTTGATTTTTGAAAACCTTCTAATAATAGAGATTTATCAATTTCTCTACTATCCGCTTCATTTTTAGGACAACCAAGTGTTGTTATATAATAGTTCATATTTTAATTTGCTATTTGTATGTTTTCGTTAATTGTGTATTTTGTAGGATCAAGTGGATCGGGTATTTTATTGAATGTTAATTTTACAATTTTACCTGGTGGTCCTGCAATTTTAGGTGGTAAGTCTCCTCTATGAAATTTCACACCAGCACCATTCCCAATTTTTATGTCTAATCTTGTATCTGCTTCGATGATTCGTATATCTCCTTGTTTTAAGAAAATACCACGATAATTTTTACCGTCAGCGACCCATTCAATATAGGTGTCTTGTAGGATCTCCAGAACCACAGTTATAGGTTTTTGACTAATCTCTAATTTTTTATTATATAAAATTTCTAACTGAGCATTGTTAGTTCCTATATCTTTAATAGATAATTCAATTTGTACCGGAGATTTAAATAAATCTGAAATAATGTTACTTAAGATGATAGTTTCGCCAATAACGGATTGAATTGCATATGTTTTTTCTTGGAATCGAATTTCAAGTTTAATCGATTTTGGCTCTACATTTTGATTTAATTCTATTAAGCAAAGATTGAATTTGCCAGTTTCTTCTACGTTAAATTCTAAATTTTGATAAAAATCTATCAAAGAGAGGAAGGGATCGCCTTTGTTTATATTGACTCTTTTGATTTCTCGTTCTATACAAGGATTAATATCAGTTGATAAAGTAGTGTTTTTTTTTGTTAAATTAGAAAAAATTGTACTAAATTGATAGGAAATTAATCCCAATATAGAAAAGATTAAAACGATAATAGCTATTTTATAGAGAAGATTGGTATCAAATTGAAACGTTGGTTTTGTAACCTCTGTAAGTTTTTCAATAGGAGTATCACTCGTTTGAACTTTAAGTCCTTTATATTCTCTAATAATTTCTTCGGGATCAAATCCTAAAAATTCCGCATAGGTTCGTAAAAAGCC
>JBEQAN010000017.1:0-11850 GCA_041640315.1 Leptospiraceae bacterium | reverse complement strand
CAATCACTATACTTCCAATATTGGGGAAAAAAATAAAATCCAAAATCATCTCTTTCTTGCTCTACTAAAAAATGATATATCTAAAATTAAAGAATTAATGGAATCTCATTTTGCATCGATTCCCTCTGATTGGTATAGAAAAAACAATATTGACCATTACGAAGGATACTACGCCAGTGTATTCTATAGTTATTTCGCTTCCTTGGGATTAGATATCCGATGCGAAGATACAACAAACTATGGAAAAATCGATATGGTTGTTCTTATGAAGCATGCCATTTTTATTTTTGAATTTAAAGTCCTAAAATCACAAGAAGAAATAGGACAAGCCTTAAAACAAATCAAAGAAAAAAATTACATAGAAAAATACAAATCGATGAATCTTCCCATCTATCTTGTGGGAATAGAGTTTGACAAAGAGAAAAGAAATATTGTTGGTTATGAATGGGAGGTAGTGGAGTGAGGGGAAAAGGTGAAATGTGAAAGGTAAGACGTAAAATGTATGAGATGGGTAATCGTTTTAATTGTTCGTAAGCTATTTGTCGACGTGATATAGATTAAGGTTTAGGTTGAGAACTTACCCACCCCCAAGGTACTGCGAGCATCCATGCTCGCTGACTGTTTAAATCTACCATCAAGATGATGGTAGTACCCTGTTGTTTTCGCGTCCATGCCCACAACTTCACAAAACCACCTCTCACACTTTAGGAGGTTAAGGTAGAGGTAGAGGTTGAGAACTTTTGCCTCAAGCTACTGCGAGCATCCCTGCTTGCAGATTTTTGCAAGCTACCATCAAGGATGATGGTAGCACCCTGGGGTTTTTGTGTCCACACCCACAACTTCGTTAAACCGCACCTTACATTTCATGCCTAACATCTTACCTAATACATCTCACCCTTTATATCACTACTTAATGTTTTACCTGTACACTCTTCCCCACCATTGTGTTCTATTTAGTAAATGATTTTATATGTTTTTTTTAAAATTATTTAGATTCTTCTGGAATAAAATCAACTTTATGAAATTTTTTTTCGATAATAAATTATAATGAGTAGTTTTTTTTACACAAAAAATAAATATATTATTTCTTTTAATCATGAGGACTTAGTAAAAAAAAATATTAATCCTATTTTAACAGAATGTATAAACAATTTAAAGAAAGAGGATAAAGTTTACATAAATATTGTGGATGCAAAAGATATAAAAGTTGAGAATTTGTTGTATTTGATTGAGTTTGTTATTATGGCAAAAAAAACAATATCAGAAATTTATTTTTCTATTTCCGATGAATTAAAAATACTTTTAAAAGAAACAAACTTATATAAATTATTCATAAAAGATTCATTATGAATAACCTAACAGTTAGTTTTAAACAAGAATCCCTTGAACTATTAGATCAAGCTGAAAACGCTTTACTTGAATTAGAAAAACAATGTCTCGACAAGTTTGTAAAAGACTTAGAAGATAAAAATCAAGAAATCGTTCATACCATTTTTAGAGCTATCCATACTATAAAAGGAAATAGTGGTCTTTTTGATCTAGAAAAGATCAAAGAACTATCCCATGTTTTTGAGAATGTACTATCGCTTGTAAGAAATAGTGAAGTCAATATAACAAAAAACTTCATAGATGTTTGTTTATTGGGAATTGATCGTTTAAGGGAAATGGTTCAAAACTTAGAAGAATCCAATGATTATGAAATTCAAGACTTAATTAAAGATTTTAATTCTTTTCTTATAAAAAGTGAACAAAAAGAAGAAACAATTTCAACTCATATCGTTGATGATTATGATAAAATCACAAAAAAATATATCAATAAACTTTCTCATAAGATTAATGAATTATATAAAAGTTTAAAAAATGATGAAAAAATTTATTTTGTAATGATAGAATTAAACAAAGAAGATTTACTATCAACATTCGTAGATAAAATAAAACAAATCAAAGAAGAAAAAACTATTAAAATCGTTTATCAAAATTTGATCTATCCTTTAATCAATAATAGAGTTCTTTATTTTTTTGTCATTATTTCCAATGAAGAGAATTTTGAATTGCCTTTTCCCATTGTATATAAATCTCTAATACCTTCAGAAGCAGAAGATACTTCAAAAGAAAGTAAAAATGAAGTTTCAACAGAAGATACAATCCCATTAAAAGAATCCTCTTCAAATGAAACTAACACAGAAGAGAAAAAAACAACAATTAAAACTTCTCTGGAAAATCAAGAGAATAAAGAGACAAAAGAAGAAAGTTTCTTAAAGATTCCTTCTTCCCTTGTTGATGAACTCATTAATATTGCTGGTGAATCTATAATTGCTCGAAATGAATTATTACAAAAATTAGAGAAAAAAACGTACGATTACAATGAACTTCTTAATACTGGTAGAAAAATCAGTAATCTTATTTCTTTAATGCAAGCAAATTTAATGAAACTTCGTTTACAAGAATTAAATGTTTTCTTTGAACGAGTTCCAAGATTAGTAAGAGAGCTTGCAAGGGAAACCCATAAAGAAGTTGAAGTAGAAATTGAGGGTGGTAGTATTGAATTGGATAAAACATTAATAGATGCGATTCGAGATCCTCTCACCCATATCATACGAAATGCTATTGATCATGGTATAGAATCTCCAGAGGAAAGAATCAAAAAAGGAAAACCACCAAAAGGAAAAATCATTATAAAAGCCTTTTTTCAAGGAGGAAATATTATCATTAGAATTAGCGATGATGGGCGTGGAATCAATTTAGAAAAAGTAAAACAAAAAGCAATCTTAAAAGATATTATTACAAAAGAACAAGCAGAAACCTTATCAAAAAAAGAAATCATAGATTTAATCTTTCTACCTGGGTTAAGTACTGCAGATCAAGTAACAGAACGTTCAGGACGTGGTGTTGGTATGGATGTGGTAAAAACTTCTATTAAAGCTATTAAAGGATTTATTAACATTGAATCGGAAATGGATCAAGGGACAACGATTACTTTAACGATACCTCAAACGTTATCTATTGTAAATTGTTTATTAATCAAGATTTATGATAGACGTTATGGAATACAACAGAATCAAATTCAAGAAATCTTAAAAATTAATAAAAAACAATTATTTGAATTACATGGTAATCTTGTGTATGAACTTAGAGGAAATATCATTCCTATTATTCATCCTTATTTTATTTTTAAAGATATCTATAAAGATAAGATTAATTTTAGTTTAGATTTTGAATTTCTCGTATTACTAGAAACTGATCAACACATTTTTGGTCTACTGGTTCACGATATACTCAATCCAGAGGAATTAATGATAAAATCTCTTGGCGAAGATTTTAATGAAATTCCTTATTATTCTGGTGGTTCTATTTTAGGTGATGGAGATACAATTTTAATTTTTGATGTAATGGGACTTGCAAAGAGTTTTAATATAGAAGCTAATCGTAGAGAAATCGAAACATTAAAACAAGAAGTAATCACTACAAAAAAACTTATGAGTCAATTTTTAATTTTTGATAGTTTTGGTACCTTATTTGGTATTCCCATTCAAAATAAGCCCCGAATTACTGATGTTCCAGTTCATGAGTTAGAAACTTTATTAAATTTTAAAGCATTTAAATATCAAAATCAGTTAATTCCCATTTTAGAAATTCATGAAATTTTAAAACGAACAAAAGAAAATGAAATGTTTCTACAAAAAAGTATTTATGCTATATTAATACCTACAAAAAATCAAAGTTATATTTCTATTGAAGCAACTGATATACTTAATATTACAAATGAATTTGATGGTTTTACAGAAGAAAATGATGAAACTAACATTATACTCGGGTATAGTATTTATAAAGGAAAAACAGTTGTTCTATTGAATATAAATAATATCATTACATATTGGGATCGTAAAATAAAAACTAGTCAGGTAATATGAAGGTTTTAATATTTTATATAAACGAAAAGAAATATGGCATTGAACTTCGATATTGTTTAGAAGTAGAAAATATTGATCAATTAACTTATATTAATTCTTCTTCGCAGAATTTTAAATCTTATGTAGAAGGAATAACAAATATACGTGGAGACATTGTTACATTAATTAACATTAAAAAATTACTAAACCTTGAACATACAGATTATACAAACAAAACCTTAATTCGTTTAAAAATTCATAATAAAAAAAAGGGGATTTTAGTCGATGAAGTTTTTGATATTATCGATGTCAATACAAATGATATAGATTATTCAAAAGGGCATATTCAACACCAATTATTAAATTTTATAAAATTTACAATTATATATAATCATGAACCTATTTTAGTTTTAAATCCAGAGCATTTATGACATCTAAAACCATAAAGATTCTTATTGTAGAAGATTCAATTACAATGAGAAATTTGTTATTTCAAGCATTCTCTACAGAACCGCAATTTGAAATCGTTTCCTATGCATCGAATGGAAAATTAGCACTTCCAAGGATTAAATTTTATAAACCAGATTTTGTAATCTTAGATTACGAAATGCCTTTAATGGATGGTTTAGAAACCTTAAGAGAAATTAAAAATCTAAATTTAGATACAAAAGTTATCATGTTTAGTGCTCATACTATTGAAGGTGCGGAAATTACCATAAAAGCATTAGAAGAAGGTGCGGTAGATTTTGTTCCAAAACCAGATATTCGCCATTCACAAAATTTAATAGAATATATTAAAGAAAATCTAATTTATAAACTAAAACAATTTTACAATTTAAAACCATCTTCTATTGGGGAAACAAAAATAACCAAATCATTAGAATTTTCACAGCGGTTTAAGGAATTTAAAAAAACTGATATCGAAATTGCAGGTATTGGAATTTCATCTGGTGGGCCAATGGTACTACATGATATTTTTAAAAAACTTAAAAGTATAATAAAACCGCTCCTTATTGTACAACATATGCCACCTTTATTCACAACAAAGTTTGCGGAAACGTTAAATAGAATTTCCAATATTAAAGTAGTAGAAGCAAAAGATAGAATGATGATAGAAAATAAAACTATTTATGTTGCTCCCGGAGGATATCATATGATTGTAGAAATGATTAGTTCTAAGCCCACGATTCGAATTATTGATACACCCCCAAAAAATAATTGTAAACCTTCTGTAGATTATCTTTTTGAATCCCTTGCATATACATATGGAAGAAAAGCCATGGGTATTATTATGACGGGTATGGGAAGTGATGGATATGATGGTATAAAATTGATGTATGAAAGAGGTTGCTATACCATAGCTCAAAGTCCAGAAACATGTACCGTATACGGAATGCCTAAGAAACCCATTGAAGAAAATCTTGTTTATGAAATCTTAACTCCAGATGAAATTGCCAATAGATTAAATGAATATTTAAGTTAAATCAGATGGAAGAGAAACAATTGTTAGAAATGATTCAAAACCTTACAGGAGTATATTTAACAAAAGAAAAAGTTTATCTCTTAGAAACAAGATTACATGAATTAATGAAAGAATATAATTTAAAAACTTATGACGAAGTGGCTTTAAAATTATTACGAAATGATGATAAAGAATTTTACCATAAGTTAGTTGATAAGATTACTACTCATGAAACCCGTTTTTTTAGAGATGAAAGTGTTTTCGATGCACTTGTAAAACAGATTATTCCAGAGTGGCTAGAAAAAAATCAAATATCTCCTTCCTATATAAATAAAATATTAAAAATATGGTCTGCAGGTTGTTCCTATGGTCAAGAACCTTACTCTATTGCTATGAGTATTAATGAACATTTTCCATTTCTGTTCCCAAAAACCTATATCTTAGCAACCGATATTAGTAAAGATGTAATAGAAAGAGCTCAACAAGGTGTATTTACTGATTTTGAAATGAGTCGAGGTGTTCCCGATTTTATAAAAAATAAATACTTTGATAGAGTAGAAAATGGTTATAAGATTAAAGAACAAATAAGAAATAAAGTAGAATTTAAAATCCATAATTTGATTAGTGATATCTATCCTATGGGGTTTCATATTATCTTTTTGAGAAATGTTCTAATTTATTTTGATCTTGACACAAGAAGATCTATCATAGAAAAGATCATCAATTCATTTCAGAATAAAGAAGGTGTCTTGATATTGGGATCATCAGAAAACTTGTTTCAAATTGCAAATAATTATATAATTAGAGCTTTTGGCTTAGCAAGGTACTATGAATTTTCTCAAAATGTCACATTTTTTAAAAGAAATAAATAAATTATTGATTTTTTAAAAATTGAAGTAATGAGGAGTAAGTATGTTCCATATTTTAGCTGTAGATGATTCCCAAACTATGAGAGATGTGGTAAAAGAAACCCTTGAAGCTGCTGGATATAAAGTGACTGTTGCAGAGAATGGAAAGGATGGTATTGAAAAATTTAAAAAAGATCAATTTGATTTAGTCATTGCAGATATCAATATGCCCATTATGGATGGAATTACCATGATTAGAGAAATAAGAAAGCTTGATCCTAAGGTCCCCATCATTACCTTAACTACAGAATCAGAAGAAACAAAAAAGCAGGAAGGAAGAGCTGCGGGCGCAGATGGATGGATTGTAAAACCATTTCGACCAGCTCAGTTCCTTGATATAATAAAACAAATCTTAGAGGAGACATGAATAAAAATCAACTTAAAGTATTAGTAATTGACAAAGATGTTCAATTTCTAAAAAAAATTAAAAAAATCCTAAAAGAAAATCATTATTATGTTTATGCTTGTACAACCTCTCAATTTGCTATATATGTTCAAAGAAAGATTCATCCAGAAATTATTATCACTTCTTTGGAACCCTATGGATTTTTAAAAAATGAATCATTGATACATACCTTAGTAGATATACAAAATCCTCCCCTAATAATAATATTGTTACATCAAGATGAAGATAATAAATTTAAACAAATTCCACAAACAGAAATCTTTGAAGTTTTATATTTCAATGAAAAAGTTGAACACTTAATCTTAACCAGCCTTGAATCTGCAAAAAATTACATTAAAGAAAAAAATACGTTATTTCAATATTTAAATGAATACAATCAACTACGAAGAAAACAAATTGAATGGTATTTATGGAAAGAATATCATAAAACCTTGTTTCGAACAAATTTTTCAAAAAAATTGATTGATAATATAAGGAATTCTCTTTTACAAGGATTAGGGATCAATAGTATTGTATCTTACATTGATTTAATAGATCTTAAAAAAAAAGAATTGAATGATGAATTGATTATCCCCAATCAATATTTTTTAAAATTAAAACATAGCGTAGAACGTTTATCTTTATGGTTACAAAACTTAGAAAAGCTCATCCATTATATGAATCTTTCATTTGAATTAGAAAAAATTGATATTAATACTATGAAAAATATAATAAATGAACTCATTATAGAAGTAGAAGAATTTCGATCCATAAAAAATCAAAAAATTTATGTGGGAGATCTTTATTTTAATGATACTGTTATTGCAAATTATAAAGCATTGAAACTAATATTCAAAGAGATTTTAATTAATGCTTTTAAATACTCTCCAGAGAATTCTACAATTGATATTATTTTATTTAATGATAAAAATAAAATATTAATTGGTTTTTTAAATGATATATTGGAATTTAAAGGTGGAATTACTGGAATCCCAGTAGAGTATGAAAATCATATTTTTGAGCCTTTTGTACGACTCAATCATTATTACGATGAAAGGTTTCTTAATGAAGACTTTAGTCTTGGTACAGGACTATCGATAGTAAAATTGTATTTACAATATTTTCAGGGTCAAATTTATTTGAAAGAAATTATGGATTATTCTAATGAACCTAAAAAAAGAATCTTGTGTGAATTAACATTGAATAAATCCAATGAATAAAACAAAGCATCAAAAGCAATATGTATTTGAAAATATAAAATTGTTTCATTTTATTTGTGGTGCCACAGATCAAAATATTTTAGAACTCGAAAAATTGTTAAATGTAGAAATTATCCCTCGTGGAAATTCATTTATCATACGTTCAGAGGACTTAGAAAAAATCCAACATGCTATTGAATTCTTTAACAGGATAACCAATTATTATAGAAATAGAGAAATAGAAGTATTTGATTTAAAATATTTTACAAAAATATTAAATCAAAATTTAAATACAGAGTCTATTGATAGCTTTAGTAATTATGACTTTAAAAATTTCTTAGAACAAGAAAAGCTATTTGTAACTCACCGCGGAAAACCAATTTTTGCTAAAACTTTAAATCAATTACAATATATAAAATCACTATTTCAAAATCCCATCACAATTGCAACTGGACCTGCTGGAACGGGAAAAACCTTTCTTGCTGTAGTGGTTGCAAGTAAACTTTTATTAAAGGGTGATATTGAAAGAATCATCATTACAAGACCTGCAGTAGAGGCTGGAGAAAGCCTCGGATTTTTGCCAGGTGATATGGTACAGAAAATTGATCCTTACCTTAGACCCATCTATGATTCTTTATATGAAATTTTGGGGGTTGAAAAAACAAATCAACTAATCCAATTTAATAAGATTGAAGTAGCTCCCCTTGCCTATATGAGAGGTAGAACCTTAAATGATTCTATGATGATCTTAGACGAAGCACAAAACTGTACATTACTACAATTAAAAATGTTTTTAACAAGAATAGGAAGAAATGCCAGAATCTGTATTAGTGGGGATATAACACAGTCAGACTTAAAGCCGGGACAATCTGGATTATACAAACTTACACAAATTGTAAGCAATATTAAAGAAATTCAAATCATGAATTTTACAAAAGACGATATAGTTCGAAATCCAATAGTAGAGAAAATTATTCATGCCTTCGAACAGTACGAACAACAGGAAAAATCATAAAATACATATAAAAATTGATACAACATGCAAGCGATTCTATCCGCATCTTAAAGACTTTTTAAACCATGTAGTTAAGATTTCTTTAGATTATATACAAAAAAAAGAAATCCAAGAAATTTTTGAAATTTCTATTCATGTAATCAATGATAAAAAAATTCGAAAAATTAATAAAAAATACAGAAATAAAGATAAGCCCACCGATGTTTTAAGCTTTTCTCAATTAGAAGGATTAGAGTTCCCAAGAATTCCAGAAGAACCATTGATTTTAGGTGATATCCTTATATCCTACGAAACAGCTCTAAGACAATCTCAAGAATATGGTCATTCTCTGGAATATGAAATGATTCGTTTAGTAGTACATGGTATCTATCATCTCTTAGGGTATGATCACGAACGTTCTAAAGAAGAGAATTGCATTATGTCTCGAAAAGAAAAACAATTGATAAAACATATTTTAAAACATAATAAAATAATCATTGCTCAGTAAAAAAAAGTAATTATTTTGACTTTATGGAACCTTTTAAAATCCATACGGGTATAGCAGCAATCTTAAATAGAGCAAACGTAGATACAGATCAAATCATACCTAAGCAATTTTTAAAAAAAATTGATAGAATTGGCTTTGGCGTGCATTTATTTCATGACTGGCGCTATCTTGATAAAGAAGGAAAAATCCCCAATCCAGATTTTATATTAAATCAACCTCGATATCAAGGAGCAAGTATACTTGTAACAAGAGAGAATTTTGGATGCGGTAGTAGTAGAGAACATGCTCCTTGGGCATTATTGGATTATGGTTTTAAAGTGATTATCGCTCCGAGCTTTGCGGATATATTTTATAATAATTGCTTTAAAAATGGAATGTTGCCCATTGTTCTAAGTAATGAAGAAGTTCAAGAACTATTTGATTACATAGAACAAAAAGAAGGAGCAAAACTTACAATCGATTTAGAAAAACAATTGGTTTTAACAGATGATAATAAAATTTATCGATTTGAAATCGATCCCTTTAGAAAAGAATGTTTACTAAATGGTTGGGATGATATAGGTTTAACTCTCAAACATATTGATAAAATACAAGAATTTGAAAAAAAATACGAAGAAAAATTTTACTTTTTGTTTAGCGGTCTAAAAAATGCATAAGTATTTGGTAATTTTTTGGTTTTTTATCTTTTGTAAGAGCTATGTTGAAACCCTCCCTACTGGTATAGAAACAATTCAAAACCCTGATGGATCAATTATAATAATTTCTACTGCAAGAGCATCAAACTATTCTATAAAACAAAACTCTCATGTGATGATGGAAACCACTTCTAAGGAAGCAGCACAGTTATTGTTGAAAAGCGAACTACAAAAAGAAGAATATAAAAATAAGCAATTTAAAATTTCTCGAATTGAATTTTATAATAATGGTGAATATTGTAAAATTACAGCAATTTATAACCCTTAGCTTCTTATTTATAGTTTTAAATTGTCAAAGTCCCCAAGGACCCATCTATCCAATGTATAGAAATCTTGGCACATTGAATGCAATTTTTGGAGATTTACCTAAGGATCAAAAATCTGTTTCCTTTTATTTTGATGTATATTCACAGATTTATAGAGAAAATTTAATTGGTGAGTTGATCTTAGAAGAAAAAACTTATGTGGAGGCAGAAGAAAAACAAAAAGTAAGGGTATCAAAATTAAGCTTTATTTTAAGAATCGTAAGTAAGAATCGAAATAAACATATAAGAATTAGAGAATATCGCGGTAATGTATTTTTTAACAAGGATTTATTAGATTTACATTCAAAGGACTGCTATACATATGCAAAAAAAGAATATACTGATAGATTCTATATTACAGAAGGTTGGGACTGCGATCATCTTATTTTTTTATTAAAAAAACAAGAACGTTTATTTTTTATTAATCAACACAATAAATTATATCAAACCTTAGATCAAGAAAATCAAAAAAGAATTTTCTTTACAAATTGGTTTAAAAGTAATGACATTTACATCTATCCTGAATTGATAAATAAAAAATGGTATGGAAAGTACATAGATTCTACTGAGGAATATTATATCTTTTATGGAAAAGATGCAGAAAAATATATCAATCCAAAAAAAGGAGTTAAGATTTACCCATCTAATAAGACAATCAATGTCTCCTCCATTATAGGGGATTTTGTTTTTATCAATAAAAGCGAAAACTTAGAAATTTCAGAAAATCTCTTTATTTATTAAGAAATGAAATATTATTCAATTTGTTTTTGCTGGACATGGACATTCGCCATTACATAAGATTTTCACCTGTTTACAAATAGCAAGACAACTATTGTAATATGTCCCTTGTACTGTACAAACCCTTCCAGTATTTAAATCTAAACATTCCCCACATCCTTCAAAATTAAACCCTGGACTATTACTTCTTTTAATTTCTACATCACTACATGATTTACACGATGCTAATGTTAATAATATAAGTATGATCAATATTTTTTTCATAATCTTATCATAATACCATTTAAATTTTATTTTATATTTGTAAATAATTTATCAGTATATTCTGGATAACAATTGGAAGCTAAATGACTGGCATCAAAAAAGTCATTACATTGTAGAGAATTGGAAAAATTTAAATCAATCCATTGAATATGATATTTCTCTGCAATTTGAATCATAGCAGGTGTCCAAACTTCATAAACAGTTTTATATACAATTTTTTGATTTTCTATAACTTTTGCGGTTTTTATATTTTTCTTTTTGAACTTCAAATGTGGACTTACTTGTGGCCAAAACAAAGCAATATATTTTACCTCCAATTCCTTAGAAATCTCAATACATTTTTCTACAAAATAAAGAGCATGATTATTTAAATTAAAGGGAACAAAAAAATCTTTCCATATAGATTCTGCGTTTTTTTCTAAGTATTCATCAGATACATTAACTTTAAAATCATATCTATAAGGTAAATTTCCTTGATTCTCTTCTAAGATATTTTGAGTAT
>JBEQAN010000016.1:0-11872 GCA_041640315.1 Leptospiraceae bacterium | reverse complement strand
TTGGTCAAGGAGTGCTTGATTTTTTTGGTGTAAAAATTGGTGTTGAAATTTGCGAAGATTCATGGGTGAATCACCGACCTGCCTTATCGTTTTTTTATGACAATGATGTGGATATAATCTTAAATCCTGCTGCTTCTCATTTTGCTTTTGGTAAATACGAAGTAAGAAAAACCATTGCTCAATCTACTTCTTTTTATTTTCATTGTTATTATTTTTCAATAAATTTACTTGGGAATGAATCTGGGAAATCCATTTACGATGGTAGTATTTTACTTGCAAGAAATGGGGAATTATTATACGAAGAAGAACGCTTTAGTTTTAAAGATATTCTTATTAGATCTTTTTCTATTCATTTTGAAGAATTAAGAAATCTTAGAGCTAAAATTTATTCAAGAAAAAATGATAGAAATCAACAAATTACCAATGAAATATTAACCATTGAAGAACATTCTACTATCCAAAAACCTACATTTGATGTTAAGGAGAATCCTTCAAATAAAAAACAAATCCCAACAAATTTTATAATAGATTATCAGTATATTCGTTCGTTGCCTTTTCTTAATAAAAATCAATTCAATGCCAATGATTTTTTTGAATTCTTAGAAGTAGAAAGAATCGCATTATTTGATTATATGCGAAAAACTGGAAGTATGGGTTATACTATTTCTTTATCTGGTGGTGCAGATTCCTCTATCTGTGCAATTTTAGTTTATCAAATGATCCGAAAAGGAATCCTTGAACTTGGTATTAAAGATTTTATAAAAAAAATTAATTTTCAAATTCAAGAAAAAGACTTAAAAGATTTGTTAGAAAAAAATCAAGAAGAACAAATTCAATATATCTGTAATCATTTAATCCATACCATTTATCAAAAAACGAATCAAAATTCAGAAACTACATATAGACTTGCTAATCAATTAGCATCGGAAATTCATTCTCATCATATCAATTTAGAAATACAATCCTTAGTTGATGAGACTCTAAGTTTATTTGAATCTAAATTTAATGAAAAATTGACTTGGGAAAACCATAATATTGCATTGCAAAATATTCAGTCTCGAATTAGAAGTCCTATTGCTTGGCTACTTGCAAATATTACAAATAGCATACTAATTACAACATCAAATCGAAGCGAAGGTGCAGTTGGATATTCCACGATGGATGGAGATACTGCTGGTGGTATTGCTCCCCTTGCTGGCGTTAATAAAGCATTTTTATTAAAATTTTTAAATTTTATTCATGAATATGAAGATCCATATACTAAGCCTATCTTGGTCGCGCGAGAAATTTCAGAACAACCACCATCAGCAGAGTTAAAACCATTAGATCAAAAGCAAACGGATGAAAAAGAACTTATGCCCTACTCTATTCTTGCTTTCATTGAAACATTTGCTATTGAAGAGCTTCTTAGTCCTAAAGAGATACTAGATAAGTTGATACAATATAAAAATAAAACATATCAACAATTTTATAAAGTTCCGTATTTCGAAGATTTTTTAAAAAAAGTTGAAATGTACTCAGAAGAGGAATTAAAACAGATGGTCAATAAATTTTTTAAGTTATGGCACACAAGTCAATGGAAGAGAGAGAGAATCGCTACATCTTTTCATATAGATAGTTATAATATTGATCCAAGGGGGTGGTTTCGCTTCCCAGTAATTTCAAAACCTTTGCAAATTTAAAATGATTTTTTGTTTGACTTAACTATTCAATCATAATAATTCTTTATATATGTCAGATCATAGTAAATTAATTCAACTATTACAAAGGACAACAAAAGAAGATAAAGAATCTTTAACTAAACATTTTGTACATCACCTTGAATATACAGTAGGTAAATATATTCATAATTATACTAATAGAGATTTATACTTAGCTTTGGCATATACAATAAGAGACTATTTAATCGATCGATGGAATGAACTACAAGATGTTTATAAAGCAAAGAAAGTAAAAAAAGTATATTACCTTTCAATGGAATTTCTTCTAGGAAGAATGTTAAAAACAAATTTAATTAATTTAGGGGCATATGAGCTCGCGAAGAAAGTTGCTAATGAATTGGGATTTAATTTAGAAGATATCATTAAAGAAGAACCAGATGCTGGACTAGGTAACGGGGGTTTGGGAAGACTTGCTGCTTGTTTTTTGGATAGTTTAGCAACCCTTGATTATCCAGCAGTGGGCTGTGGTTTACTTTACGAATATGGTATCTTCGAACAAAGAATTATACAAGGAAATCAGGTTGAATATCCAGATCACTGGTTATCTATCCCCAATCCTTGGCTTATCATGCGTACTGATAATATCTACCCCATTGGTTTTTATGGACGTGTAGAAGAATATGTAGATTATCATGGGATCAAAAGAAAACGATGGGAGCCAGACAATAAAGTTTTAGCACAAGCTTATGATTTATTAATTCCAGGGTTTCGAACTAGAACTGTAATAAATTTAAGATTGTGGAAGGCTGAAGCCTCTAAGGAATTTGATTTTAATTATTTTAGTCATGGTGATTATGTAAATGCTGTACAAGATAAAATTTTTTCTGAAAACATTACCCAAGTATTGTATCCAAATGATAATAATCTTCAAGGAAAGGAATTGCGATTGAAACAAGAATATTTTTTAGTGTCTGCAACAATTCATAATGCTTTAAATGATGCTTTTTATGATGATGAAAAAATTCATCATGATATTTTACCAGAAAGGGTATTTTTTCAATTAAATGATACCCACCCTGCTCTTGCTATTGCAGAGTTTATTCGAATTTTAGTAGATGAACATAAGTTGGATTTCTTTCATGCTTGGGATATTGCGAAAAAATGCTTTGGATATACGAACCACACCATAATGCCAGAAGCCTTAGAAAAATGGGACGTTGATATGTTAGGATATCTTCTACCAAGACATTTAGAAATTATTTATGAACTTAATCATTATTTTCTCGAAGACCTTAGGAGGAAGGGAGTATCTGAAGAAGTAATTAGAAATGTTTCTCTTATTGAAGAAGGAATTCATAAAAAAGTACGAATGGCTAACTTAGCGATTGTTGGTTCAAAAAATATCAATGGGGTTTCGGAAATACATACAAAAATCATAAAAGAAAAAGTTTTTAAAGATTTTTATGTTCTATTTCCAGAAAAATTTCAAAATAAGACCAATGGGATTACATTTAGAAGATTTCTATTTTCTGCAAATGAAGAATTAACTCAACTTATAAATGATACCATAGGTAAGCGTTGGGTATTTGATTTGAAATATTTAAAAAAATTAGAAAATTATGTAGAGGATTCTAACTTTTTAGAAAAGTTCAAAGAAATTAAACGTATTAAAAAAAGACAATTATCGAAATTTATTTATAATGAATTAGGTATAAAAATAGATCCGGAAAGTATTTTTGATATTCAAATCAAACGAATTCATGAGTATAAAAGACAACACCTTAATGTTTTAAGAATTATCCATGATTATCAATATCTAAAAGATACGAAAGATCCAAATTATTATCCAAAAACATTTATTTTTTCTGGTAAATCAGCACCGGGCTACTATTTAGCGAAATTAATTATTAAATTAATTCATGTAGTTGCAGAAAAAATTAATCATGATAGAGATATAGAAGATAAAATTAAAATTGTATTTATTCCAAATTATAGTGTAAGCCTAAGTGAATTGATTATTCCCGCAGCAGACATCTCTGAGCAAATTTCAACTGCTGGAACAGAAGCTTCTGGAACAGGGAATATGAAATTTATGCTCAATGGCGCAGTTACCATTGGTACTTTAGATGGTGCTAATATTGAAATCCTTGAAGAGGTAGGCAAAGAAAATATTTATATCTTTGGTAAAACCGTAGAAGAATTAGAAGCTTTAAAACCACACTACGATCCCGTAAAGATTTATGAAACAGATAAAAAAATCCATGATATATTAAATACAATTTTTCATAATACTTTTAATCCATCAAAACCATGGGAATTTCAAGAAATCTTTCATTCTCTTACTTTTGGAGGTGATCGATATTTTCTTTTAGCAGATTTTCATGATTATGTTAAAACCCATCAAAAAATTAATGAGGATTATAAAGACGAAAAAAAATGGGTGAAAAAAATGATCCTCAATACTACCCGCTCAGCAAAATTCTCTTCTGATAGAACAATTAAAGAATATGCAAAAGATATCTGGGAACTAAAACCAATACCACCTCGACATTAATTCTTTTCTTTTCCATAGAAGTAGTTCCCTTTATTAATAATCATCCCTTTTTCGTATAGGTTTTGTGCAATAAGCACAAGACCTTCTTTTGCTTCATTATGTTTTTTTATATCTCCATCATTTTCTTTTGACATAGCAAAATGTAATAATTCTCTTTGTTTTGGTGAAAGAATTCCTAATATACTACCCGCTAATTTGGGATCTATCACCAGAAATGCTCTTGCAAGTACACTTAATGGTGTTTCCTGTATTAAATAGTACAATGCTAAATTATCAAAAAATAATAAATCCTTTAATTCAAGTTTTCGTAGTTTTTGTTTTGATGATTCCATGCTTGACATAAATAAACCATAATTTTATCATTGTTTAGAGAGAAAATACTATTTAGTTTTTTTTCTTTATTCCGAAAAATCAAATATGAAGTTACAAAATATCATTATATTTATTGTATTTTTTATATCAACTAGTATTTTTCCAGAAACAAGATTATATCGATATTATGGTCCTATCAATAAATTCGTTGTCCAATTTGTAGATGAACTAAGTAATAAGAATTTAAAATTTCAAATTACGAAACATTATAATGAAGAAACAGATGGTCGTTTGGGTTTTTCTATGTTAATAATGCCGGGTAGAAAGTTTGTGGATTTACAGTTTTTCAATGAGAATAATAAAACTACACTCGTAAAAATTTTTTATGAAAATCCTTGGGATGGTAAAATCTTTCATGAAATTTTTATGAAGTTAAAAATGAATGAACCAGAGGTAAAAGCTTTCGATGATTCTTTACCACCAGGATGGCCAAAACCCTGAAATTATTTCCTAGTTCTGTCATGGTTGACAAAATTATAAAGCCATAAAAAGAAAAATGCTCCAATTACAGCGGTTAAAATATTTACTCGAATAATAAAATTTTCTCCTATTCTTGGGTTCATTAACCAGTTCATTAAAGGAATAAACCAAGAACTTGCAAGCATGGTAATAATAATAGCTCCTATAAAGGCAACAAAAGAAGAACCAATCATTTTCCCCGGAAGATCTTTTCTTTTGTAAGAATAAAAATACCATGCCATTGAAATAGAGATCAAAGCATAAATTAAAAATTCCAATAAAAATCTAAATATTTCTAAATATATTTCCATTATTTTATTATTTCCTTAAATATTTTAATTAAGGACAAAATTTAATTCTTGAATTTTATAGACAATAATTTTTTTTAATCATTGTAATATCTACATATCGTAACCACCTATATGAATATCACGGGAAAAACAAAACTATATGGTATTATTGGTAACCCAGTAAGTCATAGTTTAAGCCCAATTTTGCATAATTATATTTATAAGTATTATAATTTAGACGCTGTGTATGTACCATTTTTATTTACTCCAAATAAAAATAACGAAAAATTTCTTTTAAAATCTTTATTGAATCATTTTAATATATTGGGTTTATCTGTGACGATTCCCTATAAAACCTTAGCTTATCAAATAGCAGATAAAAAAGATGATATTTCAAACTTTACAAAAGCAAGTAATACCTTAATAAAAAAAGACGATGGTATATATGCTTTTAATACAGATGGAAAAGGCGCCTTAGACGCTTTATATCAAAAAACTACATTAAAAGATAAAACGATTTTAATTCTTGGATATGGTGGATCTGCTAGTGCTATTACAGGAGCAATTTTATTATTTGATAAACCCAAATATGTTATTATTACTGGTAGAAATATAAAAAAAGCAAAACAACTCGTTAGATTATTAAATAAAAATATAAAACATGACTCTGTTTGTACTACCATAGAATTAGATAAACTAAAACATGATAAGCACATCAATATTACAAACATAGATATAATTATTAACACAACCCCCATAGGGATGAAGACCTATCAAGTTGATGAGATACCCATTTCTGAAGATTTAATATTGAGTAAACATATAGTAATGGATATTGTTTATACTCCTTTAATGACAAAATTCTTAGAAGTAGCAAAAAGGAAAAGAGCAACGATCATTGAAGGATATTGGATGCTTTTATATCAGGCAAAATATCAGATGGAACTATTTTTAAACTTACAAATAGAAGAAAAAGTGATAAATCAATTAAAAAAACTACTTTTAAAGCATTTACAATGATTTCTTTATCTTTTGATCTTGAAAGACGAACCAATCCAGAAAAATCAAGATTATTTGATATAAAAATTTATAAAAAGCATTTGATTCTTTTGAAAGAAATTTATTACTATATAAAAAAATTCTATCCTTTCAATCCCATCAAAATTAGCATAATAGGAACAAATGGTAAAGGGTCAACAGGTTTTTTCTTATCACAATTGTTTTATTATAATGATCTTAATGTTGGTTTTTATTCTTCTCCACATTTAATTTCTTTTCTTGAGAGAATTCAAATCAATCTCAAAATTATTGAAGAATCTCAAATTGATGAATATTATGATGAATTTATAAAAAAAATTATAAATAGTAATAAAAGATTTCAAGAAACCTATAATGATTTAACCTATTTCGAAGTACTGACAATTTTTTCGATTTATCTATTTTATAAGCTACAACTTCCTATTCAAATTTACGAAGCGGGGCTTGGAGGAAGATTTGATGCAACAAAAATTGTATCTCCAGATATAGTAATTTTGACCAATGTTTCTTTAGATCATACAAAGGTTTTGGGAAATACCAAAGAAAAGATTCTAAACGAAAAATTGGGAATTCTTTCAAGACAAACAAAAATGCTACTTATTGGTGACCCTTTCTTAAAATCATATTTTTATAATAAAAATTTAAAAATACCTATTCAATTTTTTCATATTCAAAAAAAAATAGATACCTACTTGGAATATAATAAAGAATTTGCTATAGATTCTTTTAAAAAAATTTGTGAATTTTATAAAATTTCCATAAAAAAACCCAATTTTTATCTTACTCCACCTTATGGAAGAATCCAAATCCATAAGGTTAATTCTTTCTATTTTATTTATGATGTTAGTCATAATCCCAGAGGTATGTATCATTTTCTTATTTCTTTAAGAAAAGTTTTTCCAGAGATATGTAAGGATAATACTATTATCATTCTTGGATTATTAAAAGATAGAAGTTATAAACATATGAAACGGCTATTTCTATGGACTAAATTAAAGCATTACTATCCACTTCCTTATGTTCCCAATATTAACGAATTTTTACACTCTAATCCATTTGATGTTTTAGACATAGAACACTATGATAGTATAAAAAATAAAACTTTTATAATTTTTTGTGGGACATTTCGTTTATATAATATTTTTTTAGAATTAATCCAAAAAATAGGAAGTATTTATGAAACCCAATCCTAAGCAAAAAGAACAATTGACTTTAAATGTAAATTTACCAAGAAATATAGAATTTTTTGTACCAAAAGAAGAACTAGAAAAAAGAATTAACCAACTTAGAAAATTCCTTGATTCCAAAAGTATTTTTATTTTATTTTCGAATTTTCCTTCGAATCACCCTGATGCAATTTATTCAAAATTTAGGCAAAATACAGATTTTTATTATCTTACTGGTTTAGAAATCACTCCCGCTATTTTAGTTCTTAATAATCATAACATCATTTTATTTTATGATGAACCCAATCCCGAAGAAGAACTTTGGACTGGAATCAAGCCAAATCATAAAGAAATTAAAAATCATTTAGATTTTATTGATTTTATCTATCCCTTTGATGCATTTAAACAGCAACTTACAAAACTTTTAGAAAATAAAACCACTGTATATTTTCCTTTTGGTTTAAATTCCGAATATGACAGTTTTCTTTTAACCCTTTTGGAACAAAAAATCCGAAAAAGTAGGGCTTATTTCTTTTATCCAACTACTATAAAACATTCCTATGAAATCTTATTTGAATTAAGAATCAAAAAATCCCAATATGAAATTGAAGAAATTAAAAAAGTAATGGAGATAACAAAGGAAGCACATATACAAGTATGGAAATCTACAAAACCCGGTTTATACGAATATGATCTTGATGCTCTATTAATGAAGGTTTTTTATGATCATAATGCTGAACCTGCTTATCCAAATATTGTGGCAAGTGGAAGTAACGCTTGTATTCTCCATTATACAGAAAACAAAGCCAAGATTAAAGAAAATGATTTAATTCTTATTGATGCAGGTGCAAGAAAAAATTATTTTAATACAGATATTACCCGAACATTTCCCGCTAAGGGAAAATTTAATTCCATTCAAAAAATGATTTA
Organism: Leptospiraceae bacterium; assembly: GCA_041640315.1. GTDB lineage: Bacteria > Spirochaetota > Leptospiria > Leptospirales > Leptonemataceae > SKYB61. Next base: position 3,402 of record JBEQAN010000016.1, on the reverse strand, counting down.
TAACGTAGTATTAGAAGCACAAAAAAGAGCTATAGAACATAGTAGAGTTGGTTTTTGTATGGAAGATGCTCATTTTAAAGCATTAGAAGTTATAATTGATTTTTTGCAACAAGAAAAAATTTTAAAAGAATCAAAAGAAGAAATTATTGAAAAAGAACTTTATAAACCTTACTATATGCATAGAACTGGACATTGGCTTGGATATGATGTTCATGATAGAGGATTTTATACAAGTTTTATAGAAAGAAGTCAATCCTTGCTTTGTACCAATGAACTTCATAAAAAATTTAAAAAAGAAAATCAACACATTCCCTATCGAAAATTTGAGGAAAATATGATATGTACGGTTGAACCCGGACTTTATTTTTCCCCTGGCTTAGAAACCATCCCAGAAGAATGGAAAGGAATTGGAATTCGTATAGAAGATGACATTTGTATTACCAACCATGAACCCCTCATTTTATCACAAAAAATCCCTAAAACCATAGAAGAAATAGAAGAAATCATGAACTCTTAAATTTTTTCTATTTTAAAAAAATTGATAAATTTTAGAAGTTAGCTTGTTTATATATCGTATAAAGAACTAATGCTTTAAATTTGAATTATGTCAATAACTCCATAAGATTGAACTTGGTTTTATCTTGTTGCTCCTATTTTATATCTCCGCCTCCCTTAGACCTTGATATTTCCTCAACTTCATTCTCATTTACTTCTACTAATTATAAATTTTATATTGGAAAGGATCCTCAAGTTTTAATAACTGCTATTGATGATACTTTAATAGAAAATGATGAGAAAATTTACTATTATTGTTAGAACTACTAATAATAATGTGATTCATTATAATAATTTTGAAAAGTTAATTCCATTAACCATATTGATAATCAGTATACGAGGATTAAACTAAATCCAGATTTACTTTAAGACATAATCACTCAAGAACAAAGTCAAGTGGTTAATATAAGACTTATCGGAATTCCACCTTCCTCTTATGTAAATGTTTCCGTTGGTATTATAACTTCTTCTTTATGTGCTACCTCTTTGGGTAGTACATCTATTGCGGGGTAAATACACCATATGCAATTTTTTAGGCGACTAAGTGGAATCTTCCCAAAATAATTCATACAAAACCACAGTATGACGAGACATAGAAGTATTTTAACAGAGGAAAAGAATACTTGTAATCCATCTTATATTGATAGAGGGAACAAAATATTTTGGAATTAGAATCAATGATCGCTTATCCAGAATATAATTCTTATAATAAGAATTATCACCATACAAGTCTTCTAGATTTTATTATCTTAGTTTCTTTAGAAAAGCTACAGATAATTTAGATTATTTTGGTTTAAGGAGGAAGTATAAGGCTTTTATTGTAGATGATATAAATTGTTTGCATGAATCAACTCCCCAGATTGCAAAAGTAAAACAAATTGGTTACATAAACCAAATAAATTTTAGGTTTGATTTAATCATAATCAAATTTTATTTAGAACCAATGGAAATAGTTTATGTTTTGAATGATCAGATGCCCAAGGTTTTATTAGTGTTCAAGATGATTGGAATAGAATAGCAATTATACCATACTGGAGAAGTTCTATATTAAGTTGTAATGGTTGGAGAAATGCCTTAAATACAATTCGAAGAAGATACAGTTCAATCATTACCTATAATGACATATCAAGCGAAAGTAGTGATGCATCATGCGATACCAAACTAAGAGTATTATATATTGGAAAATAAATAATAAAATTTTAAATTTAAGTAAATTTCGATTTTTATCCACCACTAAGAGAAGAAAGACGCTGTTCGCTTTTGCTAAATATTTAAAAGATAAATATGTTTAATAAGGTATTAGCAACCTTGCTCACAGGTTCTCTTAGCTACCATCAAGGATGTTGGTAGTATCCTAGGGAGTTTAGCGATCATGCCCATAACACCATAAAACAACGTAACACATCTCACATTTTACTTTGTAGATTTTCTCGTTCTTTTGCGTTATTTTTTCTAACACAAAGAACGCAAAGAACCACAAAGCAAAGAAATTTTGTAAAATAAAGTACTGTGAACTTGTTTGCTTACAGCAAAGTTAGAACAATGTATTATTCTTTCACCTCTCTCAACTCACTTTTCACATCTTACATTTAAACATTATTTTTAACTTTCTATTATGTTCACCAAATTTATCTTGTATATTTTTTTATACCTATTTTCCAATACTAAAAATAATAAGGACATTAATAAAAGGTTATCCTATGAAAAAGAAACTACCCATTGGTATCAGTTCCCTCAGGGAAATCATATACGGTGATTATATTTACGTAGATAAAACCTTTTTTGTTCATGAACTCGTAAATACAGGGAAATATTATATTCTCAGCCGTCCACGTCGTTTTGGAAAATCTCTATTCGTTGACACCCTTAAAGAAGCCTTCGAAGGAAATCAAAAACTATTCAAAGGTTTATACATCTATGATAATTGGAATTGGAACGTAAAATACCCCGTTATTCATATAAGCTTCGCTGAGGGAACACTTAAAAACATTCTGGATTTAAACGAAAAAATCTTTGAAATCCTAAGCAAAAATCAAAATCGATTACAAATCAAATGTGAGTTTAAAAGTATCAGTGGATGTTTTAGTGAACTAATTGAAAAAGCAAAAGAAAAATACCAACAAAACGTTGTAATCCTCATAGACGAATATGACAAACCTATCCTCGATAACATCACAAACTTAGATATAGCAAAAGAAATGAGAGAAGGATTGAAAAACTTTTATTCCGTGATAAAAGGTCAAGATGCAAACATCAAATTCGTCTTTATGACAGGGGTAAGTAAATTCAGTAAAGTTTCCATCTTCTCAGGACTTAATAACCTAAACGATATCACCATTGATAAAACCTATTCCTCCATCTGTGGTTATAGAGAAGAAGATTTGGTAAAATATTTCTGGGAATATCTTTTAGACAAAAATTTAGAAGACATTCGACATTGGTATAATGGATACAGCTGGACGGGAAACGAAAAAGTCTACAATCCTTTTAGTATTCTAATGTATTTCCAAAAAGGGACATTCCGAAACTACTGGTTTGAAAGTGCTACACCCACTTTCTTAATTGAACTCCTCAAACAAAAAAAATACTACATCCCCAGTTTAGAAACCATAGAAGCAGGAGAAACCCTCATCGGTAGTTTTGATATCGACTTCATCGAACCAGAAAACCTCCTCTTTCAAACTGGATATCTCACCATTGAAGACCACTACTTACAAGGTGCAAGAAATGTTTATAAACTCACATACCCCAATACTGAAGTAAAAACCTCACTCAATGATTACATCCTCAATCACTATACTTCCAATATTGGGGAAAAAAATAAAATCCAAAATCATCTCTTTCTTG
>JBEQAN010000015.1:0-12683 GCA_041640315.1 Leptospiraceae bacterium | reverse complement strand
AAAGCCTTTAAAAATGCAATTAGAGTATGTTATGATTACGCGGAAAAGCAAATCCCTTATAAAATTGCACAACTATTTCCTAAGAAAAAGCTTTTTTCTTTTTAAAATAGTTCAAATTGATTTTTATCTCTTTTTTTTTGTTCTAATGTATAAATTTTTGGAAGTTTCTGATTTAAACAAATGAAATGCTTTGCAATATAAAGCTTGCCCCCACAAAGACTTATATCCCCAAAATCAATTTTACGTTGTTTTCTCAAAAGATACAATTTACGAGCAGAAAGTACATTTAAACCGGGAATTTTCGCCAATATTTCTAAGGGCGCAACAGCTATATCGATGGGATAATATTCTAAATTTTCCAAAACTGTCATCATGTGAATCTCTTTATAGGTTTTAATTTTTGGATAACTAATATTGAGAAATACTTCTAACCATTGCCTCTTCACACTGTCTTCCCCTAACGATAGAATATAAAGAAAATATTCTTCTAATTTTTTTTCCAATGTTACAACTGTATCTAAATTCTCCATTTGTCTTTTGAGATAGTACATAAAGACAGATTCAATAAAATAGCTGGATTTTTCAAGTAAAAAAACTATATATATGTATACTTAATATAAGATTATATATCTAAAAAAATATTGAAACAATTAGCAAAGAATAACCGCTTTAACATTCTATATAACAAACTTCTTAATATTAATTGTTCATAAAATAAAAATAAAACCTTAACCAATAATTCTAAAATCCATAATCAAAATTAATCATTCTCTCTAATATAAAGAGTATAAAAAATTTTATAAAAAATCTAAAACCTTCGCATAAGAAATAAATTTATTGATTAATTTTTTAAATATTATTTACAAAATTAAAATCATAAGATTCATTGAAATCAAGAGGGGGTAAAAAATGTTAAGAATATTTTTATTGTTATTGTTTTTTATGACATCATTGTCGTGTGTTTCTATAAAACCTCTAAAAGGAATCCTCCATCATCCAATAACCGAAGACGGATGGAAAATCACAATTGAACATTTTTATGATAAAGATGCGCAAAATCAATTTAAAAGAAAGTATCCAGTCATTCTTTGTCATGGTTTGATGGCGAGTAGAACCTTTTATACCCTTAACGAAGAAAATTCTTTTGCAATACAACTTGCTAAAGCTGGATATGATGTATGGGTTTTAGATCTTCGTGGAAGAAGAGAAGCGGGCTCTCCTTCTTGGTTTTTTGGTAAAAAAAAATATACCTATTCGATTGATGATTACATAAAATATGATGCAGATGCTGCAATTAGTTATGTATTAAAAGAAACCAAAAGCGATAAGGTAAACTGGATTGGGCATTCCATGGGTGGTATGATTGCTTACGCTCGCATAGGTTCTTATTCAGAAACAAGGATTGCTAATTTAGTAACCGTTGGTTCACCTTTTAGTTTTGAATTAAATACTCTATCCCTTCGTTTATGGCACAGAGCCGCTGGATGTACTACTAGTATTTTACCAGTTGTTCCTATGGGAACACTTGCGACGATAAATAGTTATTCTTGTATTGATTTTACACCACGTCGTGGTATTCTTGAAATATTATTATATCCAGAAAATACCGATCCAGAAGTGATACGTTCATCTGAAAGATATATGATTACAAATATAGCAAAGCCAGTAGCCATTCAACTTAAAACAGCCCTCGAATTAGGAGAATTTTATTCCTATGATGGAAAAATCAATTATACACAAAATTTAAAAAATATCAAAATTCCTACTTTGATAGTTCTAGGTCGAAGGGATCATCTTGGAAGTGGTTTTACAATTAGAATGGTATATGAAAATATTCCATCAAACGATAAGAATTTAATAATCATAGAAAAAGCCCAAGGAGCAGTCGAAGACTATGGACATGGGGATCTTTTGATGGGAAAAAATGCTCACATGGATGTAATGCGTCCTATTATTAACTGGTTAAACGAAAGAAATTAAAAGGAGTCAAATATGAAACGTATAATTATAGGGATAATTGTTTTTATCTTTTACTGCTCTACTCCCATTATAAAAGAAACAATTTCCTTACAAGATTTGGAATTGGAACATTATAAATCTAAAAAATCATCTCAAACTATTCTAATTCAATTGGATCCGCTATCTTTACCTTATAATTTTTTACATCCTCATTGGATTCCTTATTGGCTCAATCATAATTATGAAATTCTTCAGATAAAACAAAAAGAATCCAAAATTCTTAAATCAAAAGATGTCACACATGTTATAAATTCCATCTTACAAAATCATTTGGTAAAAAACAAAACAATCATTCTTGTAGGTATTTCCTTAGGTGGTATTGCATTACTTGATTGGCTTAATGAAGAAGAAACTATTCCCAAAAATATAAATAAAATATTAATTATAGGAAGTGGTTGGGATTATTCTTATCAAGGTAATTTTTTTAAAGAAAATCCTCAATATCTAAAAAATCAAATTAAAAATATCTCTGATTCTAAATTCAATCCTTACAAGGAATATTTAAAACTTCAATATAAATATGAGGTATTAGATTTTTATTTTCCAGAAATTTCTTTAAATAAAAAAGAAGTTAAGCATATTATTAATCATAATTTACCAATTCTTATCGTAATAGGTAAAATTGATAGTTTTGCACCAGAAGATAGTATTATACCATTTATTAAAAATTATACACAATGTAGAATCCTATCTACTTTAAATCCATGTTATTACATAGAAGCTAGTAGAGCAAACTTTTATGATATTGATTATAATCACTTTGACTTATTTTTATATGAGAATGTGGAATCCGATTTATATGAAGATATCTATAAATGGTTAAAGCTAAGGAATTAAGGTAGAGGAGCGGTAACTCTCCTCCTTTTATCTTAATTTCTTTTTATGACGATTTTGTCTTCGTTTCTTTTTTCTTTTATGAGTTCTTATCTTTCTTCTCTTTCGTTTTTTTCCAGATGGCATATGATTGCTCCTTAATCCCCAATTTTTTATTTAATATATTTATGTAAAGCAGGAATTTCTTTGATAGATTTTAACATATTTTTTATATCATGAATCTGATCTTTTTTTGCAATAAAAAAAACATTCTCTGTTTCTACAATTACCAAATTCTCAACACCTAACAAGGCAAGAAGTTTATTCGATTCAATAGAAACAATATTGTTGTGGGATTCATAAGAAAAAAAATCCGCTTTTTTTGGTATTATTACTATATTTTGATATTCATCCATCTTACTCGAATCCTTCGTATGAATTCTTTCGAGTGAAAGCCACGAACCTATATCATCCCATATAAAAGATGCTTCAACTACTGCAATCTTCTTCGCTTTCTCCATGATAGCAATATCAATGGGAAGTTCTGGGATTTTTTGAAATGCCTCAGTTAAATTTTTAAAAGACTTATAACTATTTTTGATGGGCTCAAAAATATCCTTAGCATAAGTTTCAAATTCCTTTATGATTACATTTCCCTTCCAAATAAAAATTCCAGAGTTCCAATAAAATCCTTGCTTCACATACTCAAGAGCTTTTGCAAGTTCTGGCTTTTCGTGAAACTTTTGGACTTCATAACTTCCATTTTTTATAGAATTTCCTTTTTGAATATAACCATAACCTATTTCGGGGCGAGTTGGTGTGATCCCACATGTTACCAAATATCCTTCTTCTGCTATTTCTATCGCTTTGGTTAAAGTCTTTTTAAATTCCTGAAGTGGAGAAATATAATGATCTGCACTTAAAATTACATGGATATGATTTGGGTATCTCTCTTGTGCAATGATAGAAAATAAAGCAACAATGGCAGCGGTATTTTTGCCAAAAGGTTCAACAATAAATTGTTTATCGCTTATTTTGATTACCTTTTGAATTTCTTTTTTTAGTTCTTTATTACAACCTATAAAAATTTTATCTTTACTTGTAATACTTAAAGCCCTTTCTATGGTTTCCTCTATTAATGTTTTATTTGAGTAGATTTTTTGTAATTGTTTAGGTTTCGATTCTGTAGATTTTGGCCAAAATCGCTCTCCTTTCCCTCCAGCCATTATCATTACAATAGGTTGTTGTTTCATAATTACTCCTTTCAGGTGATTTTTCTATATAGATTTTTATTTCTTTACAATATGCCATTAAGGGGGGGTTTTATCTATAAAGGTTTTATTCATTTTGTTGGGGATAAAATTCATTTTATCTATATTTTTCGACTGATTCTCTGGTAAATTTGATATTTTTTCGCCATACTTTCCTTGTGGCATGTATTCTATCCAAAATGGATCTGTTGGTACATAAATAAATTTTGCCTGTTCTGATAACCTTTCAATTTTTAAATATTCTTTTATTTCGGGATATTTTCGCATTAATTTAGCTAATTCTTCTAATTTTTCTTTTTCAAACTGAAAAATGATAGAATTCGAAATCTGTTTTGCTTTTGCTTCGTCAATCATGGCACTTCTTTCTAATTTTTTTTCAAGATATTTATCACTTTGCCTTAAAATAATATTATATTGATTTATATCGGGAACATAAAGATCTTGGATATAGACATTTTTAAAATAAATGCCATCTTGTTCAAAATATTGATTGATTTGTTTTATAAAACCATTATGTATATAGGATTTTAATATCTCTTCGCCATTAGCTAAATTTTCTTCGATTCTTAGCTCATTGTTTAAAGATTGATATAATAAGTCTTTAAGCTTAATTTTAATATATGAATCCATGTATTTCCAGTCTTTATTTTCAAGTCGAATGAATATATCGGGTAACTTATTTACATCCAAATCGTAAACGTACACCAGATCTAATTTCACAGAAAAAGAATCATCCAGCCCTAAAATTTCATTAGGCGATAAAGAATAATAAAAAACAAAGTTAAAATAGCGATTTTTGATATAAATGGGATGTAAGATAATTCTATAAGGTATAAGCCTCCTAAGAACAAAGAAATTTTGATTGGGAGGAAGAGCGTATTTATCTACTCCCCAATACCTATCTTCGATTACTATAGCCTGTTCATATCCCGTTCTTATCCAAACCCTATACAAAGCGATTAAAAAAAGGATAAATAAAATAAAAAAAGAAATTCTTCTAAAATAATAGACCATTAATCAATATTTATACTTGATGGGATAATGATTGTCGATATCGCATGTTTATATAATAAACTCTTTTTTCCATCTCCCTCAATGATTAATGTAAAATTGTCAAAACTTAATACCTTGCCTTTAATTGGTACACCATTCATTAAATAAAAGGTAAGTTCTGATTGTAATTCTTTTGCTTTATTTAATATATAATCTTGTATATTATTTTTATCACTCATGACTTAACCCACAATTTTTATTTTTTTATGAAACGTTTTTTTATATTTATAATTCAGTCAATTATTAAATGGAATGAACTTTTAAAATATTTTGTATAAATTCATAAGCTTCTTTTAGGGTAACATGTTTTAATCTTCGTTCTTTTTTAAACCATTTTAATTGATTTTTTCCATATTGTTTGTGAGTTCTAAATAATATCTCTTTGATTTGATTTTTTAGTTTTTCATCATAAAGAATGTTTTCTTTATATTGTTTATATAGTTCAACTGTTTCTCTATATCCCGGTGTTTTTAAAGCGGGACATTCGTTAAATTTTCTAAAAATTTCTATTGCTTCCTGTATAAATCCTTTTTGAATCATCACCTCAGCGCGAATATATAAATTTTTTTCCCATTCTTCTATATCTGGTACAATAAAAATACCTTCTATATCCCATTTATTAGTTTCATGAAAATCAGCATAATACATTCGTAAAGTCTTACCAGTAGTAAAATAAAGTTCCAAACTTCTATAGATGCGATATTCATCATTTGGATGTATGATCCCCTTACCTGTATAATCTATTTGAATTGATTGGGGATCAATTGTTTTTAAAATTTCTAATCGTTCTTCTTTAGTTAAAGATTTTAAATATTTTTCAACTTCCTTTTTTTTTTCTTGTGGGATTAAATCTTCTTTATAAAACATTCCAGTATAAAACGCTTTTAAATAAAAACCTGTTCCACCACTTAAAATAGGAATTTTATTTCGACACCAAATATCATAAATACTTGATTCAGCATGTTGGACAAATTGCCCTGCACTGAAGGATTGATCAGGTTCTAAGAATTCTATAAGATGATGCGGTAAAGCTTTTTGGATATAAGATTCTGGAGATGCAGTTCCAATATGCATATATTTATAAATTTGTCTTGAATCTACTGAGATAACTTCAAATTGATTGGTATCTTTTAAAACCTCATATAATAAATTTGTTTTGCCAACCCCCGTAGGCCCCATGATAACATATATTTTTCTATTCATTTTTTAAGTTCTTTTTTAGGTAAGAATCCCTTCTTTTTGTAAGATATTAACTATTTCATCCACACATTTTTGTAAATCATCATTGATAACGACATAGTCATATTCTTTAGAGGCTTCTATTTCTTTTTTTCCTTCCAAAACCCTTATCTGAAGTTGTTCCTTAGATTCAGTATTTCGAGCACTAAGTCTTTTTAACCATATTTCTTCCGAGGGAGGCATTAAAAAAATAGAAATTACATGATTGGGAAATTTTGCTCTTATTGTTCTTAATCCTTGGTAATCAATATTGAGGATTAAAACTTTATTTTCTTTTTGAACTTTATGTAGCTCTGCTAATGGTATTCCATAGTAATTGTTATGAACCTTAGCATACTCTATCAATTGTTCAGATTCAATCATTTGTATAAATTCTTCTTCGGATACAAAATAATAATCTTTTCCATGAGTTTCATTTACTCGTGGTTTTCTTGTTGTAGCTGTGATAGCTAATTGAAATTTCGATGGGAATCTCTTCATTATCTCTGTTATTATGGTATTCTTACCACCACCAGAAACAGAGGAAATAACAAGGATTTCCTTTTTATGATTCTTCATAACTAAGGTTTTTTATAAATGGTTCCAAATTCACAATGAACCACTAGAAAATTCGTATTAAGCATTTGTAAACTTTCCGCATGTCCTAAGATTAAATATCCCCCAGAAAGTAAACGTTGATAAAACTGATCTACTAAAACTTGCTGTTCTTTTTTTTGGAAATAAATCATTACATTTCTACAAAAAATTACATGAACGTTTGTTACTGTTGGTTGAAATAAATTTTCAACTTTAAAAATTACTTTACTTTTTAAATCATCCCTAATACAATAAATCTCTGGGTCAGTGGGATTTTGTTTAAAATACCTTTGCAAAATATTCTTAGGAACACGTTCAATTTTTCTTCCAGAATAACAACCCTGTTTTGCAATTTCAATCACTCTTTGGGAAATATCTGTTGCTATCACCTCAAATTGAAAAAATCCTAAATCTTTCATTGCTTCAATGGATTCTATAGCAATATTGTAGGGTTCTTCGCCGGTAGAACAACCCGCTGACCAGATTCGGATTTTTATTCCATAATATTTTTTTAAAATTTCTGGTAATATAACTTTTTTATAAGCTTCAAAATTAATAGTTGTACGCCAAAAGTAGGTTTCATTCGTTGTTACCACTTCTAAAAAGTGAATCAATTCATTAGAAGCATTTTGTCCTTTTGTTAAATAATCATAATATTCATCATAATCATAAATCTTTAATTCTCTCAATCTTTTTCGAATACGATTAGATAATAAAGTGATTTTATGTTCTTTTAAATGGATGCCCGCTTTTTCTAAAATAAATTTAGCAAATTTGTGAAATTGTTCTTCTGTTAAATCTGGAATATCAAAGTTATAATTAAAAACATCCTTATGAACCATTCAATTCATTCCCTCTTCGCTTTTGAATTTTTTCAATTAGCATTATTTCTGCTATCGGTACATTTGTTATTTGATGAATTTCATCATTCGTAAATCCAATTTCAATCAATTTTTTTATAAATTGCAATTGTTTTTCTTTATTTGTAATTTCTGAATAAATTTTTTTTGTTTCAAGAATCACAATTTTTCTTGCTTCTTCTTCATCAATTTGTACTTTTTTGACATTTTCCTTATTGTCCTCTTCTATTACCGATGGATTTATTTTCATATCTTGTATAAATTGATTTTGTGATTGTGAATTATTTTTGTCTATTTCTACATCCTTTGAATTTTGGGTTCGAAGTTGCTTTTCGTAATCCTCAAGGGTTATGGGAGCTTTTATGGTTTGCAATTTTTGTTTCTCGTCTGAAAGTTCTTCCTGATTGCTACTTGTCATTGGGATTTCTGGTATTTGGAGGGTTTTACGAATAAAACTTCCAATCTTCTCGAATATATTTTTCTCTTTAGAATTTATGGTTGTTACTTCATTATTTTTTAAATTTTTTATACTATTTTGTTCTACAACATTTTCTTTTTGAAAAGAAAATTCCACCTTATCTTTATCTGAATCTTGAAGTAATTTTTCTATAAAAGAATCATCTTCTGATTTTTCTGAAAAGAATTCACTTTCCTTAGTGGAAGGAATTTTTGGAATTTCTTTATTTTTTAATGTTTTTCTGGAAGTCTTTTTTTCTTTTGTATTTTTCATTTCATCTAATTCTTTTTTTATTTCTAAAATTTTTAGATATATTTTATTGATATTTTCTTGTTTTTGTTTTGTTACTTCCAGGGAATAATCAATGTATTGAATTGTATCTTTTAAGTTTTCGTAAAATGTTTTTGGGATCTGAAATTCTTTTTTTTCGTTTTTAATCTTAAGTTTATGAATTTCGTTATATATAACATAAAAAATCAATAGAAATGTAAAAACTAAAATTTCCATAAAACGTTATACGATAAGATCGATGGTCTGTCCCTTATCAAATTTATTTTTGAACTTAGATTTTGTAAACGATATTTCATACGTCATTTCCAAATTCTTTGATTCTCTATTGTTTCCCAATTCTTTTCTATATACGAATTCACTTTTTTGATTCATAATCTTATTTTGAATCCCTATTTCATTTAGGTTTACCACTGTTTGTTCTCTTTGTAGATTGATTTTCCTTGCATTTAAATGATTTTGAAAATCTCTATATAATTGTATTACCTGCTGAGTATATAAATCCTGACCAACTTGTGGGAGAACATTATAGGACATTTGAAAATCAATAAATCTCATCTTTATTTTTTCTTTTCTTTTTTATATTTTTCTTCAATAATCTTTCCATTTTTATAGACGTATTGAACAGAAAAACGATCATCTATAACTTGATATACTGCATCTCTAATTCTAATTGTAACATTTGGGAAAACTTGCTTTTCAACAATTACAATACCCTCACCAGCTAATTCATCCATTTCTTTTTGTAATTGTTCTTTTTCTTGTTCTTTTTGAACAATTTCTTTCGACAAAGCCTCTACTTCTTTTGTGACTTCTTCTAATTTTTTTCTTTGTTCTGCCAAAAAAGAATCGGGATCTTCTCTTTTACGGGTTTCGAGAGTTTGTTTTGAGCGTTTTAATTTTTCGAAATCTTCCTTCATTTTTTTTAGAGACTGTTCTAATTCTTGAAATTGTTTTAGTAATATTGGATCATAACCTACAATGATCTCTGTTTTTGGTTGAGCAGAAGAGCCAATAACGCGAGCACGAACTTCTTTTTTCGCTCGAATTTCTCCTCCCACAATCTGAGCTCTTCTTCCCTCACAAATTACACGTTCTCCAGCTTCCACATAGCTATGCATAATAGCTTCTTCAACAAGAACGTCGTTATTTGCATAAATTTTTGCATTTTGAATAAATCTTGCGATAATGGAACCATTCGTAGAAATTACTTTTCCTTCTTCTTTACCTAAAATACCACCTCTTACTACTATATTTCCTTCTGCCTCAACATGTGCTTTCTGAACACTATTCATGATTTCAATGTTACCACCAGCTTTTACTTGGTGATTATCTAATACAGAACCCACAATATTTACAGAACCAAGGAATTCAATATTACCAGTTTTCGGACCTACATCCCCTAAGACTCTATAGACTTCTTCTACGGATAAACGATTTCCAATTAAAACTACTTGACCATTAATTTCTGATTTTAACGTAAATCCATCATCAGCAAGTACAGTATTTTTTCCTGGCTTTAATTCAATATCTTTACCATCTCTTGCTGGTAAAATCCTGTTCGTTAAGGTTCTTCCTGGAATTCCTTTTTCTGCTGGAATTTTCACTGCAAGCACTTGTCCTGGAACTACATTTTCAATAAGATGAAGATTTTTATAATCAACTCTTCCTCTTTCATCTTCTTCTAATTTAAATTCTTTTTTTACTTTTACTTTATATTCAATATAAGCATCTCTACCATGTTTGGGTGGTTCTCCCTGAGCTGCTAAGATATCTTCCATATAACGTTCTTCGTCAAGGGCTTTCTTGATATTCTCTTCTTTAATTCCTATCACAACACCTTTGGATCGCAAAGCATTTACAATATCTTCCACTTTTAGATCTCTACCACCTTTTCTTGGAGGAGTAATTTTTACATATGCATACATTTCATCGGGAGTAATTTCTACTCTACATGTAGAGTCATTTTCTGGGATAGGATCATAATCGCCAATTTTGACGGGCTCACATTTCTGTGCATCAATTACTTTTTTGATTTTATTTTCGTCGTATATCTTCACCCCCCTTTGTTCTAGTCTATAGGTAACCTCACTTAACTCTACTGGCTTTCCTTTCCCCTTAGGAGGACAAACTGTAAGGAATACCCCTTCTTTGTATAATCTAATGATAAATTTACCATCTTGATCTTTTGGTTCAATGTATTTATCTAATTCGGTGGAGAGAAGTTTATCACCTACTCCCAATTTTAAAGACAATTCTTCTAACTCTGCATAAGGATTATAATCTTTATTGATGGTTACTAATAATCTATAAGGTTTTTTCTTAAAAAAACCGCGTTTTCCTTTTTCTAAAATTTCATAATCTAAATATACTATGTCTTTTTTAAAATATTCTGATGCTTTTTTTAAACAATCAGAAATTGTATATCCAACAACTACAACTTTATCTTCTAATTCTTTTTTGGTAGAATCTTCGATTTCCAATAACATTTTTTTTAGAGGGTCCATTTTTTTATACAAAAAAATAAATTTTTTATATTTTTCAAGCAATAAAAAAATTTACTTTCAATGGCACAAAGAAAGAAAATGGACAAAGAGAACGTTGGACATTAAAAAAGATATACTACTATCTTACCAGATGATAGCTTTACAAAACCGAGAGGCGAAATGCTCAAAGGAGATTTCTCTATGAATTGCTGTAAAAAGATTCTTGATTTCCCTTCTTTTTCTTTTGATGGTTTTTTTGTTATGAAATTTAAAGGTTATTTTCTATTTTCCCCTTCCTCGTTGGTTCTTAGGATTGCTAAGAAAGCTTCTTGGGGGATTTCCACCGAACCAATCATTTTCATTCTTTTTTTTCCTTCTTTTTGTTTTTCTAGCAATTTTTTCTTTCTTGTGATATCTCCTCCATAACACTTCGCGAGTACATTTTTTCTTAAAGCAGAAATATTTTCTCTTGCAATAATTTTCGAACCAATAGCAGCTTGTAAAGGAATTTGGAATTGATGTTTTGGAATCAAATATTTTAATCGTTCAATAATTGCTTTTCCTCTTTCGTACGATTTGGAACGATGGGTTATCATAGCAAGAGCATCAACAGGTTCACCATTTACAAGAATATCCACTTTTACTAAATCTGATTCTTTATAACCTATGATTTCGTAATCCATGGATGCATATCCTTTTGAAAGACTTTTTAATCGATCGTAAAATTCAAAAATAAGCTCAGATAAAGGTACTTGATAAATGATTTGAGCTTTACTTTCATCTAAATAGATAATATTTTCTTGTATTCCTCTTCGCTCTTGTAATAATGTAATAAGATTCCCTATATATTCTTGAGGGGTAATTATGTGTACTTTCGCATAAGGTTCTTCTTTTTTAACGATCTTAGAGGGGTCTGGCCAATGAGCGGGATTAGAAATCTCTAAGATATTTCCATCGCTTAAAGTGATTCTATATTTTACTGATGGTGCTGTGTGAATCAATTGTAAACCAAATTCTCTTTCTAATCGCTCCTGAATAATTTCCATATGAAGTAAACCTAAATATCCTACGCGAAAACCATGTCCAAGAGCATTAGAACTTTCTGGTTCGTATACCAATGAAGCATCATTTAATTTTAACTTTGCCATTGCATCTTTTAATTCATGATAATCATCGTTGTTAATGGGGAATAAACCTGCATATACCATTGGTTTAATTTCTTTATAACCAGGTAAAGGTTCATCTGCTGGATTCTCTGCTAACGTTACAGTATCGCCTACTCTTGTATCTTCTACACTTTTTATCCCAGCAATAATATAACCCACTTCGCCAGCTTGTAGAAATGGTTTGGGAATCATTTTAATTTGTTGAATTCCTATCTCTGTTACTACAAATGATTTTTTTGTACTCATTAATAAAATTTTGTCTCCCTTCTCTACCTTACCATCGAAAACACGAACCTTCATCACTGCACCATAATAGGAATTATAGAAGGAATCATGGATTAATGCTTTTAGTGGTGCATTAATATCCCCTTTAGGTGGTGGGATTTGATCTTTAATGGCTTCTAAAACCAATTCTACATTTTGTCCCGTTTTCGCAGAAATTGCTATCGCTTTAT
>JBEQAN010000014.1:0-12723 GCA_041640315.1 Leptospiraceae bacterium | reverse complement strand
ACTACTATATCGGGATTATTTTCTTCGAAAAATTCTTGTGGCTCAGAGTAAAAATTTTGCCCCTTACCACCTTCCAGATAAGGTACTGCAAGTTTTTCTGGTATTCCTGATGTGGGTATTGGAGCACCTCCATAACCACCAAACGTTAAATTTTCGTAATACATGATTTTTTTATGTAAGTTCCTATGCGATAGAGACGTATATTTTAGATCTAAATCATAATTGCCGGGTAAAACAAAGCTTACCGCGTGGGAATATTTTTTAATCAACTCTTCTATTTTATTATATTTTTCCTTCATAGTTTTAGATGCAAGATGAAATAGAAGTCTATATTCAGCTGCTTTGTAAAAAAGTTCATTATGCTGTTCAATTTTGGGAGACCTTAGTATTTCTGTAGCTAAATCATAAGGATAAATATCTCTTCCAAGTTCCTTTGCTAAGGAATAAAATTCTTCTTGTAGCGAAACAAAATTATATACTTTATTTATATCGTAAAAAGCATAATACAAAATATCGCCGCAAATCAAATATAAATCCGCTTCTGTTTGTTCCAGAAGACTTTTTAGATCCTCAAGTGCATCATGGATATCTGTGACAAATATAATTTTAATCATAAATAATTTCTTTATAATGAAACCAAATTCATTAATTTGACAATACTAATTTCGTTATACTATTATAGAAATTCTTATAAGAGAATTGTTTTAAATGTTTTTTAAAATCATTTTCATGAAAACTTAATGTTTCAAATTTTC
Organism: Leptospiraceae bacterium; assembly: GCA_041640315.1. Lineage (GTDB taxonomy): Bacteria > Spirochaetota > Leptospiria > Leptospirales > Leptonemataceae > SKYB61. The sequence continues at coordinate 11,968 of JBEQAN010000014.1, read as the reverse complement.
TTAAAGCTGATAATAAACTTTCTGGGGTTTGTTCATCAAAGAAAATTCCAGTTTTTTGATCCAGAACAGTTTCTAAGGCTCCTCCTTTTTTAAAGGCTATAACGGGACATCCATAACTTTGTGCTTCTACGGGAACTATGCCAAAATCTTCAATACCTGGAAAGATCAATGCTTTAGCTTTTTGATATAATTCAATAATTAGTTCCTTAGGTGGGTAGGTAAGAAATTCTATATTTTTTTTAGCAATTCGTTGTAATTTTTTTAATTCTGGTCCACTTCCAGCAATAATTAATCGTTCATTAGTTTGGTTAAATGCGTGAATAGCTAAATCCACTTTCTTATAGGGAACAAGAGCACTTACAATTAAATAAAAATTATCCCTATGATGAAAATTCATTTCTGGCATTTCTTTAAAACATGGAGGATGTATTACTACAGCATCTCTTCCATAATATCGTTTAATTCTTTTTGCAACAAATTCACTATTAGCTATATAGGTATCTACTCTACTTGATGAGGCAGAATCCCAGGTTCTTAAATAATTTGCAAAAAAAGGTATGAGGATTTTTTCTGCCAATGAATTTCCTGGAAAATACGTTTTATACATATCCCATACATATCGCATAGGACTATGAATATAAGAATAATGTGGTATACCCGGCGGAACAATCACACCCTTTGCAACGCAATGAGAACTAGAAAATACTAAATCGTAATTCCAAAATTCAAATTCTTCTATTGCAGTAGGGAAAAATGGTAAATAGTATCTATAAAATTTTTCCTTAAAAGGAAATTTTTGTATGAAACTTGTATAGATATTTCGATTTTCAATTTTTTGGGAACATCTTCCCTTTATATGAAGGAGAGTAAATAAATCCGCATTTGGAAAAATATCTAGCAGAGCTTCTAGAACTACTTCTCCCCCCCTCATACCAGTTAACCAATCATGAACAATGGCAACTTTCATATTGCCTTTTTTTTTAATATAGATTAGAAATAAATAAAATTAATAAATTTCGTATAAATTTAATCTATATTCTAAGCACCATCGTAAAAAAATATAGTTATAAATGGGATAAAATAGGCGATGCATCAATGTTAATCGACTTTTAAGTTCTTTATCTAAATCTAAAAGTAATCGTGTTTCCTTTAAATGAATATTCTCTGCCCATTCTGTTATTTTATGTAGATCATTTAAAGCCCATTTTAGCTTTGCTCCCATATGTTTTAATATATCATGGGTATGCTGATTTTGAATTACATCATCGCTACCCGAGTCAAATGCAAGGAAAGAGTTTTTATTTTTAAAATAATTTCCTATATTTTGGATGGCTGTTTTTACCATATCTTCTTCCAAATATATAAGAACAGCTTCTGAAATTAAAAAATAAGGTGGGGAATAGTTTAAAGTTTTATAAATCCAATCTTTTTCTATGATAGATCCTACTTCAATAATTCTATTTTTCTCATTTGAAAAAAATTGCTTTCGAAGGGAAATACTATCTTCAAGATCAAATTCAAGCCACATAAAATTTTCGCTATTGTTATAGTTTTTTAATCTTTCATATCGTGTATTGAGCCCAACTCCAAGTTCAACAATTGTGCCTTTGGAATTTTTAGAAATAAAATCTATAACCCATTGATCAAACAAATATGTTCGAAAAACATTTGTAAATAGGGAACGTTTGTTTTTGAATTTTTCAAAATTATAAGGAATCTTTTCTAAAATTTCTCGGGCTTTTTCGTCTTTAAGTAAAGGGTTTGATTTTTGGCTTTCTTGAGCTCTAGCATAATGTGGGATAAATAATGTTTCTTGAATAGTGCCAGATTTTATAATTTCTTGATTCATGAAGATTTGTATAATTTTTTATTTTTATAAAGTCAATAATCAAATTGTAAATTAAGAATCAAAATCATTTAAGAAAAAAAAATGATTTGAGAATTTTTATCATTTAATACGATATTTAAATTATGAATCATTTGTTAATTTCTTTGAAAAAGGATATTAATGAGGATATATTGGAAGAGCGAGAATGGATTCATGCTCCAGTAGAGTGGGTTTTTAAAGCCATAACCAATTCAGAATGGATTGATGAATGGGGCGGAGGTCCATCCAAATTTAATTTAAAACATGGAGGAAATTATTTTTTATGGGATGGTGAAATTTATGGTAGTATAATTGAATTTCAAAAACCCACAAAGATTATTTTTACTTTAAGAGAACGAATTTGGAAAAAAGAGTATAAAGATTCTATTGTTGTAATTGAACTTTCAGAAGAAAGAGGGGGTACAAGATTTATTTTAAAACATTCTAACTTCCCCGAAAAAAAGATTCAAAAAAGACATGAAGATGGCTGGGGAGAATATTATATTGGACCTTTAAAAGCATACGTAGAAAATTTATATTATCAGAAGAATAAAACAAAGCAAAAAAAGAAAAAGAGTAATTAGGGTTTCATAGATGAAAAAGTATCATAATATTTAAAAAACTGTTTCCATTTTGAATGCCTCATCTTCATCAAAATAAAAATACTAAAAGGAATTTGAATTACTCCAAATAAAAATCCAACCAGGGGAAAAAGATTAAAATATATCACTGAATAAAACCAATTTCTGCTAGTTAAAAAAAACGACATTAAACATGCTAATAATATATACATCGAATGTAAAATACTATATAGACAATATATATTAATGAAAGTATAAACATCATTCCATTTTAAATTGGATTGTATATATTTATTATAAATTAAATAAAATAATAAAACATTTTTTTGATTTAAGATGTATATAAAAACTCCCCATATAAATTGTAAAAAAGCAAAAAGAGAAAAAAGATATATATATTTATTAAAAACTTGAATATAACTAGAAGGATGTTCAATGATTTTTTTATCTATCATCGTTCATTATATCTAAGTTCAATAAACCTAAAGTAAAATCTAAAATCTCTCCAAAGTTAATACCCATAGTGATTCCATAATAAATGCCCACCTGAATTTTTAAATCTGTGTAAAAGGTTAGTGGAGCAAATTCTTCTTTCTTCTTTAGAAAGTAGTTTGATTTTTTTAAAGATCTTTTTGTTCCAAAGGGTAGATATACATCATAGAATTTATTTCTTTTTGATGATTCTATGTTTTGCTTTTCAGTATCATTTTTTAAATTATAATATTGAATCAATTCTTCTGGGATGTTACTATTTTCTGGATTGGATTTTTGAATTTTTTTGATTTGATTTTCATAATCTTGATGTATTTTGAATTTTTTCCCCATAAATCGTTCTGAACCTAAGAGAAACAAACTAAAATTTTGATGATCCAAATTCCCAATTATACCATTTTTGATCCCTAAGTTATTACTGTCTTCGTCTTGATACAAAATACCAAGTTGTAAAAAACTTACTCTCGTGTTAAAACCATAAATTTTATCTTGAACTTCAAATGTGATTATATCAAGCATATCATTTTTTCTGTGGTGTAGATAAGTACTACATTGGGTGAAAATTAAAATAATAAGTAATTTTGTGATAATAAATTGAGAATTTTTTGAGAAAAACTGGTAAATAAAAATTTTTTGGTTTCGTTTAAATCGATCCATTTAGATTCAATTTTATCATTGGAATTGAAAGTAAATTGATTTTTATAACGTTCTATTAAAAAAATTTTAGCATAGATATTATAATGCATAATATGATGTTTAATTTCTCCTATATAATTCGCCTTAGGTTCTTGTATAAAAAGTGAATTTTCCGTAAATGGGGGATTTTGAGATTCTTCAATGATATAATAAGGAAAAAAGTAATGATGTTTCAGAATAAAAGATTGGTTTTTAATAATTAAAATTTTATTATTATTTTTTATTATAAATACGTGAAGATGTAGGTCTTTTTTTTGCTTTTCTTTTTTTGGTGGAATGTTCAAAATCAATTCCTTAGGAAAATTTTTTACGTCACAGTGATGGGATATTACACAATCTTTGCACTTTGGAAATTTATAAATACAGATTAAAGATCCAAATTCCATCATCCCTTGATTAAGAATTGATGGTTGAATCTTACTATTTTTTATCATTTCATTTAGAAAATGTTTTACATTTTTCTCTGTCTGGTTTTGAAATTCTTTAAAGAAAAATCTATAGGTTAGACGTTTTACATTTCCATCAAATACAGCAAAGGGTTTTTCGAAAGCAATACTTAATATGGCAGATGCTGTATAATCTCCAATGCCTGGTAGCTGAATTAATAAAGAATATTCTTCTGGAAAGGTGCCTTGATATTGTTCTACAATAATTTGGGCTGTTTTATGTAAATTGATTGCTCTGTTGTAATATCCAAGACCTGCCCATATCTCCATCACTTCTTTTAAGTCAGATTTTGCTAAATGGTAAATATCTGGAAATTTTTTAATAAAACGATCAAATTTATTTTCAATTTTAGAAACAACTGCTCCCACCCTTGTTTGTTGGAGCATTATTTCTGATATCCAGATTTTATAGGGATCTTTTGTCCCCCTAAAAGGAAGGGGTCTTTGATTTTGACTAAACCATTGTGAAATTTTTTCTAAGAAATAACGTTCTTTTGATGTTAATGAATGATTCAAGTTTAAACGGTTGTAAGTAGTTCCTTATTTACGTATTCTCGTATATCAACAAAGTGTCCTTCAAATGCTGCAGCTGCTGCCATTTCTGGACTTACAAGATGGGTTCTTCCACCACGACCTTGTCTTCCTTCAAAGTTTCTATTGGAGGTGGAGGCACATCGTTCCCCTTCTAAGAGATAATCATCGTTCATAGCAAGACACATAGAACAACCAGCAAATCTCCATTCAAATCCCGCTTCTATAAAGATCTTATCTAAGCCTTCGGAAACCGCCTGTCTATAAACCCTACCGGAACCTGGTACAACAATTGCATTTACTTTGGGATGAACACGTTTTCCATCTTTAAGTTTTTCTTTTACAATATTAGCTGCTCTTCGTAAATCTTCAATGCGAGAATTAGTACAAGAACCAATAAATACTTTATCAATTTTAATATCTTTGATGGGTGTGTTTGGTTTAAGTCCCATATATTTTAATGCTTGGATAGCGGATTCTCTTTCAACTGGATCAGTAAAAGATTCTGGATCTGGAACCCTATCATTAATTCCTACAACTTGACCCGGATTTGTACCCCATGTTACCATTGGTTCAATCTCTTCTGCATAGAATTCATAAATGGTGTCAAAATGAGCTCCTTCATCTGTCTTTAAAGAATTCCAGAATTTTATAGCTTCTTCGAAATCTTTTCCTTTGGGAGCATAATCCCTTCCTCTTATATATTCATATGTTTTTTCATCTGGGGCGATAAGTCCAGCTCTTGCTCCAGCTTCTATGGACATGTTGCAAATGGTCATTCTACCTTCCATGGATAAATTTCTTATCGCTTCTCCCGCATATTCTATCACATGTCCTGTCCCCCCCTTCGTCGTAATTTTACCGATAATGTATAATATAATATCTTTTGCTGAGACGCCATAACCTAATTTTCCATTAACTTTTATTAACATGTTTTTGGATTTTTTTTGCTGTAATGTTTGCGTTGCAAGGACATGTTCTACTTCACTTGTACCAATACCAAAAGCTAAGGCACCAAAAGCTCCATGGGTACTTGTATGAGAATCCCCACATACAATGACAGTACCTGGTAGAGTTAATCCAAGTTCGGGTCCAATCACGTGGACAATTCCTTGATCTGGATGATTTAAATCAAATAACTTTATACCGAATTCTTCGCAGTTTCTTTTTAATGTTTCCATCTGTATTCGCGATATTACTCCCGCTCCATTCCAATCCCTCGTTTTTGTTGATACATTATGATCCATAGTGGCGAATGTTAAGTCTGGCCTTCTTACTCTTCGTTGATTAATTCTTAGTCCATCAAATGCTTGAGGGGATGTAACTTCGTGGATTAAGTGTCTATCTACGAATATAATGGAAGTAGTTTTTCCATCATCATATATTAAATGATTTTCCCAGATTTTATCATACATTGTTTTAGGATAAGACATAATGCCATATAAATGAAAATAAATCTCAAGGCAATAATAAAATCTTAAATATTAATTTTAGACAAAATTACATAACATTAAATCGTGATTTTTATTAAAACCATAAATTTATTGGCAAAAAAATCCATTTCATTTATAAAATTGGATGAAAAATGCTTTACAAGTGTTTAGTTTTTTATTTTTTTTATGAAAAATAAAAATTATGTAGTAAGAATCCTATAAAATAAGGATAAATATAAATAGGAGTGTAAAGATGGCAAAGAAAAAAATTAAATTAGAAAAAGAAGATTCAAGTATTAAAGAAACATCTCAGAATGAAAATAAAATCAATCCAGAGAAATTAAAAGCAGTAGAAAATGCAATACAGCAAATTGAAAAGCAATTTGGAAAAGGTTCTATCATGAAGTTAGGGAAATCCCCAATTCAAAAAATTGAAGTTATACCAACTGGTGCCATAAATCTTGACATTGCCTTAGGTGTTGGTGGTTATCCGAGAGGTAGAATTATTGAAATTTATGGTCCTGAGTCTTCAGGTAAAACAACCTTATGTTTGAGTGCAGTTGCTGAGACCCAGAAAATGGGAGGGGTTGCTGCCTTTGTAGATGCAGAACATGCTTTGGATCCAGTTTATGCAAAAAAAATTGGAGTTAATATTGATGATCTTTTAGTTGCTCAGCCAGATTCTGGTGAAGAAGCTCTCGAAATTACAGAATCTTTAGTGCGCTCAAATGCCATTGATCTAATCATTGTAGATAGTGTTGCAGCATTGGTACCACGGGCAGAATTAGAAGGAAATATGGGTGATGCCCAGATTGGACTTCAAGCAAGATTAATGAGTCAAGCAATGAGAAAATTGACGGGAACTATTTCGAAATCTAAAGCGATTGTGATATTTGTAAATCAGATTCGCAATAAAATTGGAGTAATGTTTGGTTCTCCAGAAACCACAACAGGTGGAAATGCATTGAAATTTTATTCGTCAGTTCGACTTGAGATTAGAAAAGTCGAAACCTTAAAAAAAGGAGAAGAAGCTTATGGTAATAGAGTGCGTGTCAAGGTTGTAAAAAATAAAGTAGCTCCGCCTTTTAAACAAGTGGAGTTTGATATATTATTTAACAAAGGAATTCATCAAGTAGCATGTTTAGTGGATGCAGCATTAAGTTATGAAATTATTGAACGATCAGGTACTTGGTTTTCTTACGGGGATATTAAATTAGGTCAAGGTAAGGAAAATTGTTATGTCTTTTTAGAAGAAAATCCAGATATAAGAAAAGAAATAGAACACAAGATCTTAGAAAGAATTCATCAAGATAATGATGAATTTTCAAGAAATCTTGTAACTACGAGTGAGGTTGAGAATGAACCCGAAGAAATGGATTATGATCCAGAAACGGGAGAGGTTTTCGATAAAGAAGTGGGATAAAATTTTTCTTTAATGGTCAGTTTGGGATTGTTCAAAAACTATTTGCCAAACTGACCTTCTTAAATCTTTTATACTTATGCAAGAGATCGCAATTCTTGGTGCAGGGGGATTAACGGGAAAAGAATTATTAAAAATACTTCATCGCCATAATTATCTTTTACCCATACATATAACAAGTAATCAATATGCAGGGAAAAAGGTAAAAGAAGTATTTCCTGATTTAGAACTATCTAAAATTGCAGACTTAGAATTTCGAAAACATGAAGATCCCATTCCAGATAAAATCCCTGTAATTTTGGCAACCCCCAATTTTGATTCTATGAGTTTAGTTTATCGATTTTATGAAAAAGAAAAAAGAATGGTAATCGATCTAAGTGGTGCTTATAGGCTAAATGACTTGAGTCTCTTTAAATCATTCTATGGTTTTGAACATTTATATCCAAAAATAATTCAAGATAAAGTGTATGGTTTAACAGAAGTATATAGAGATGCTATAAAAAATGCAAAACTTATCTCAAACCCCGGATGTTATCCTACTTCTATTTTAATCCCTTTATATTACTTTAAAGAGTATTTATCTTATGCAAAGTATATCATTGTTGATTCCAAGTCTGGAGTATCGGGCGCTGGCGGTCGGGTAGAAGATGCTGGTTTTTCTTTCATGAATGTTTATGAAAATTTTAAAGCCTACAAGATCTTGAAACATCAACATGAACCAGAAATTCAACAATATTTAAATGAATTCATTGGAAAAAAGATAGATTTAACATTTACTCCTCATTTACTACCTATCTATCGTGGCATTTTATCAACAATTGTAATTATTTGGGAGGATTCATTTGAATTTAATGATAAAATGATTTATGATACTATTAGTAATACAGTTCAAAAGGAGACATTTGTAAGATTATATCAAAACCCAGAAAGTATTGAGTTAAAGAATGTGCAAAATACTAACTATTGTGATTTTTCTTTTAGAACACGAAATAAAATAACAGTTATTATAAGTGCAATTGACAATTTACAAAAAGGGGCAGCTGGTCAAGCCATTCAAAATTTGAACTTAATGCTAAACTTTAAAGAAGAAGAAAGTTTGTTATAGATCATTTTTTTTCTAAGGTTGCTAAGAATTTTTTAATATTATCTTGTCTTCCAAAAACCAATAATAAATCATTTTCATTAAAGACATATTCTGGATCCACATCATTTTTTTCGTATTCATTATCGCTTATTTTCCTTTCTACTAATAAAATATTTAAATTGAATGTATCTCTAAATTTGATTTCTTTAACACTTTTATTAACAAAATGTTTGGGAATTTTTAATTCTATGATCTCATAGTTATCAAAGATAGAATAACTTTTACTAATCATTGCTTTATGTTTAGCCTGTAAAGACATATTCTTAGCAGCTTCTTCTTCTGGATTAAATGTTCTTTGAATATTAAACATTTTTTCTAAGATTTCTTTTTGAATTTCGTTTCTGTAGCGAACGATAATTTTTTCAAGCGAACAATATTTTATTAATATTTTAGTTGTAACAATTAAGGCTTCGAAATTTGCAGAGGAGGTAAGATATATAAGATCCATATCGCTTATACCTTGTGCAACTAATGCGGATTCATCTGTAGAATCTAAGCATACCGCATGAGTACAATAATCTTTAATATATTCTATTGTTTTTAAATCAATGTCAATGGCTGTTACCTCGTGACCATCATCGTTTAATTTTTTTACAAGTGCTTTTCCAAAATCTCCAAGACCAATTACTGCAATTTTACTCATTTTTATGCTCCTTATCCAACAATCACATATTCCTTAGGATATTCGTATTTTTTTTCTTTAGCTCTCGGTATAATTGCTAATAATAATGATAAAATGCCAATTCTTCCAGTTAACATTATAAGGGAAATTACAATTTTAGAAATATTTGTTAGTTCGGAAGTAATACCAAGGGATAATCCAACTGTTCCATAAGCTGATACTACTTCAAATGTGATTTTTAAAAAGTCATGCTTTTCAAAGATACTTAATAAAAAGATCCCAATAAATATAGTTATCAAAGAAAGTAATACATTGGTATAGGAACGAATAATTGTATCATTACTTATTGTTCTATTAAATATTTCTACATTTTTCTTCCCAGTTAATAGACTTATGATATGAAATAATGCAATTGTAATGGTTGTAGTTTTAATACCACCACCAGTAGAAACTGGAGAAGCTCCAATCCACATTAATAAAAACGTAAAAAAGATTAATGGAAGTGGATAAATATTATAAGGTAAAATGTTAAATCCAGCTGTTCTTGGTGTTATGGCAAAGAATAGACTATTTAGTACTGTTTCTTTTGTACTTAATTGAAAATTATAATAATATTTAAAAAATAAAAAAATTATAAAGGAAACGACCCAAATAATCATATTAGAGGAAAGAACAATCTTAGTAGTAAGAGAAATTTTATGTTTTTTATTTCTGACTTTGTTAAATAAATCAGAGATCACTGAGAAACCAATACCACCTAAGATGATGAGTATCATAATAATATATATACTTGAATAAGAAATTTTTGATAAACTATATAAGCTATCTGGAAATAAACTAAATCCAGCATTACAAAAGGCAGAGATACTATGGAATACCGCATAAAAGAATTTAGATTTCCCTTCTGGTATTATATGGTCTGGTATTGTAAGATATAAAAAAAATGCTCCTAAGGTTTCAATAACGAATGTAAATAATGTAATGTCTTTTAAATTTTTTTTAACTTTTTCGAGAGAAATTTCGCTAAATAGTTCTCTCATCACTATTTGATTGGTAAGACTGACTTGACCAGCAAGATAATAAGAAAAAAATGATGTTAATGTCATTAATCCTAAGCCACCGACTTGAATCAAAAATAAAATGATCAATTGTCCTCCTAAATTTAAATCTGTTCCAATATCTATAGAAGATAATCCCGTAACACATGTTGCACTTACAACAACAAATATTATATCCACGAGTGGAATTGGTTTATTATGTGTTTTAGGAGAAGCTAACATTAAAATACCAATAAAAATGATAAATAAAAAACTAATTAGAAAAACTAAAGAAGGCTTAATTTTTCTATATTTTATATTTGATACGTATCTACTAAAATGTAATACATTATTAAATAAAATTATAATCTGTGCGAATGATAGATAAGTTAATATTAAAACTTCAGATGTATACTCAAGTTTTAGTATGTAAACTAAAAAGAATTTATCAAAAATTATCAATATTATAACGAAAAATGCTAAAATCACTTCAATAAATCTTTGTTTGTAGTAGATTCCAAAACTCGTTATGTCTTCATTTCTTAGAAAGATTAAGTTTATTACTTCATAGAAAATGAAGTAATAAATTATTATGTTTACAATTTTTAATAGTGTAGTGGAGTCGAAAATATAACCATAGAGATATTCACTAATTAGAATTGCAAGCGATAAAAAAGAATTTATACCAAAAATTAGTTTTGTAATGGGTTGGATTTTATCAGTATAATAATATGATAAGACTGAATACAACTTATTCATGAACGATAAGATTTTCATAACTTTGAGTACAAAATTTCAACTTGCCAATTATTTATATAAAGTTAATTTGTAAAATAATATGTTACTGCAGAATTTACATAATTTGAAAGTTTTAAATTTATATAAACAACTAATAGATACTATTAAAAAAAAACATCCTAACATTCAAGAGGACGATTTAAAACTCATCGAAGAGGCATTTGAAGTTGCGTACGAAGCTCATAAAGATCAAAAAAGACTCTCTGGAGAACCTTATATCATTCATCCTTTGAATGTTGCTTTAAACCTTGCAGAACTATCAATGGATCCTCAAACTATTGCTGCTGGTCTTTTACATGATGTAATTGAAGATACTGTATACAACGAAGAATACTTAAAAAACAAGTTTGGAGATGAAATTACAAAACTGGTAAAAGCTGTAACAAAAATTTCTTTAGTAAAAAAAGATTCTTATAAAGAAAATTTATCAGAATTAAAAACTCAAGAAGCTGCAGAGAATTTAAGAATGATGCTTCTTGCTACAGTAGATGATATTCGTGTAATTATCATAAAGTTAGCAGATAAATTGCATAATATGCAAACATTACAATATCAAAAACCCCATAAAATTGAACGCATCGCAAAAGAAGTTTTGGATATCTACGCACCCCTTGCTGGTCGATTGGGTATGTATAAAATTAAATCTGAACTTGAAGATTTGGCTTTCGAAGCATTATATCCAGAAGAAGCAAAGCAACTTAAACAAGAAATTAAACAATCAAAAACAGAATTAGAAATGTTTTTAAAAAAAATCAAAAAAACCTTAGAGAAACGTATGCTTGAACTGAATATAAAAGCAGTCATCGATAGTAGAGTAAAACATCTCTATTCGGTATATACAAAAATGCAAAAATCTAATAAAACAATAAAACAAATATATGATTTAAGAGGAATTAGAATC
>JBEQAN010000013.1:0-12945 GCA_041640315.1 Leptospiraceae bacterium | reverse complement strand
AAGAAAAAATGTAAGAGCCCCCAAACCGGGACCAATTTCTAAAACTGTATTTCCTTGCGGTATATAGATTAAAATTTCATTAACAATTTTTTGTACATAATTTGGATCAATTAAAAAATTTTGTCCGAGAGATTTTCTAATCCCTGCATTGTTTAGTTTTAATTGTCTTAAGATCTCAAATTTATTAAAAAATGGATATTCCATACATAATATATTAACAAGCTTGTTTGATACAATGCATATGCAATCAAAAAACGTTTTCTTATTTCTTTTTGATCTATAACTTTTCTTTTTATCAATATTGATAAACCTAAAAAAAATACAACAAATATAAATGAAGATATAAAACCAAAATTCCAAGGTGATGAAAATTCAAGCCATAAAACGTATTTATAAAAATAATTCATAAAATATAGAATTGTATTTATAACAAGATCCAATAAATTCCAAAAAAAAGCTATTCCATTCGAAATAAAAAGGATTTTCTGAAAAACCATAGTCAATATAATCGATAAAAACAATATTGGTAAAAAAATACTTATAATCGGCACAAAAATCATATTGTATAAAGGCGAAAGTAAAGAATAAGAACGAAATACATGAAATAAAAAGGGTTGAAAAAAGAAGGAAGCACTAAAAGTAATAATAAATTGTAAAATTACTATTTTCTTAACAGTATATTTTAAATTTTCGATAATATTAGACTTAGGGAAACGATTTTCTTGGATAAATAAATCTTGTAAATCTTTATAAAAGAATAGGATTCCACTAACAGCCATAAACGACATAAAAGTAGATAAATTTATTACACTTAAAGGGAATATTAATATCATAACTATAAAAGTATTTAGTAAAACATCAAAACTATTACTTTTTTTATGAATCAACATCAATAAACCAATAATCGCTATAAATATAAATGCTCTTACTAAAGTATAAGGAAAATTGAGAAGATATAAATAAAATAATAAAAATGGAAGGGGAAGTAGATAACTAATAAAATGCTTTTTTCCAAAAACCTTGCTCAGTGGAAAGAACAATACATAAAAAATAATTCCAAGATGTAAACCACTTGCAGCAAATAAATGAAGTAATCCTAATTTTTTTATCTTATCTTTAGTTTCTTTATCCATCCAATTGGAATTTCCCAAAACAAGCCCTATAAGAACAACTTCTGCTTCTTTATTTTTAATAAATTTTTTTATCATCTCAATAACTTCTTCTTTTATTTCTGTGCTAAGATTTTGATTACAATCTATTCCTCGAATATTTTTTTCTTGTAATTTGAGGAAGTAATGAGCATTATTTTTTAATAAATATTCGAAAAAAGAATTCTTAGCTTCCATTGGATAGAAAAAAACTTTTCCGTAAAAAAATATATCTAATTTACAATTTTCCCATAAATCTTTTTTAGATGTATTTAATGCTACTAAGATGATTTTATTTTTATAATCATCAAAAGAAACTTCTAAATTCTTTTTATTTTTGTAATACTTTTTTATATCTTGGATCCTTAGTTCACCAATATACATTCCCGGATATAAAACCTTTTTTATTATAACATTGCCAAAAAACGTAAAACCATATTGATAATTTTTAATCTTCAAATAATCTTCTAAATCAAAAAATTGAGCATTTTGCTCCTTTTGAACTTTTAATTGACTTTTTTGTAAATAAGAAACCACAAATAAAATTAAAAGAATCAATACCACCCATAGAAGGTTAATTTTATGAGGTGGGATGAATATATTGAAATTGATGTTTTTGGTTTTTAAAAAAAATATTGATAAAATGAAGATAATCGTAAATCCAATTATAGTTAATAAGATGTTTAAATCATAATCATAAAAATAAAAAACAAGGTAACAGAATATAATATAAAATTTCCATAATATTGTAGGGTTCACACTATTATATATTCACATTTTTTAGATTTATTATAAATTTTTTTTGGATCAATTAAGGTAATATTGATATTTTATGAAAAAGGATTGATACACCTTTAAATTATTATAGAATTTTCTTAGTTAGCTTCCCTATTTCTTCTATTCTAAAGTAACATTTCATTTTGTTTTGTTAACAATACTAATCTAAAAGTTATAATCCCGCACTACTGCAACCCCTAAACCAATTTTAAAACCTTATTTTTTTTACAGTTATTATAATTGTGAGTACATTGAGGGAGGTTAGAAGGATAAAAATGTAATAGTGGGATCAATCCACTTTCCCAATATATGCCAGCGAATAAAAGTAAAGTTTTACAAGAACATACAACTAAAAAACGGCTTTTAAATCAAAAAATATCGTATCATAGCAATAAATCTTTATTTAAATCATTTTATAAATTGGTAGATTTATATAAAATTCTTTTATAATTTATAAAATTATTTTTTAAACAGATAATGGGCAACAAACCATTCTCTTCCATGATTTGTTTTAAAAAATTCAGCAACAGCAAGGAAAAAGATTTTCCAACGAATATACCATAATTCTGGATCTTCATAAACATTTTTGAAAATCTCTATTATCTTATCTTTATGTTTTAGATGATTTTTTAGCCAATCTCGCGATGTCTTAAAATAATGTATACCATCAACATGCCATTCTTTTTCTAACTTTAAATCCTCTTGAAAATAATGTAAAAGATTAACAGATGGCATAATTCCATTTGTAAAAAAATATTTTGCCATCCAATCCGTTTCATCTTTTACTTCGTAATAATAAGAAAATTGCTTATGAACAAATATATGAACAAATAATTTTCCATCATCCCTCAAAAAAGAAGCAATTTTTTTCATTAATAATTTATAATTTCTCATATGCTCAAACATTTCAATGGATATAACACGATGAAATTTTTGTTTAATAGTAAATTCATTCATATCCTTAGTTATTACAGTAAGATTTTTTAGATTTCTTTTTTTTATTTGATTTTCTATGTATTTTCTTTGTAAGTTTGAATTAGAAACTGCAACGATTTTCGATTTTGGAAATTTCTCTGCAAGGTATAATGACAATGACCCCCATCCACAACCTAAATCAAGGATTGATTGTCCATCTTTTAACTCTGCTCTATCGATATAAAGCTTTAACATATTCTCTTCTGCTTCATCCAAACTTTCATTACCATAATAATAACAACAACTATACTTTTTATGTTTTCCAAGGACAAGATCAAAATATTCGTAAGGAAGCTCATAATGCTGTTCATTCGCTAAATGTGGTGTTAATGCAATTGGAGAATTTTTTAAATCATGAATAAGATTCATAAATTTTTCTTGATTTTTTTCAAGCGATCCTAAATCTTCCATAACTAATCGTTTTTGATTCAGTCGATGAATAATGATCTTAAGTACCCAATCTGGGATCAAATTCGTTTTTAAGATTTTATCTTGCATATTGTCCTCTTTTATGAAGTTTTTGATAAAGTTGAGTTGGCATAGGTATTAAGGGAGAAGTTGTAAGAATATAGTTTTTATAATCCTCTCCTTTTGTAGAGAGATTTTGTTCTTCTGTTGCGGGAATGCCGGTTACTTTAAGAATAAAGTATAATAGAATTAAAAATGATGAAAAAGCCAAGAATCCATATTCTAAATGGATTTGATAAAGACCATAAGAAAACCAAATTACTAATTCAAAAAAATAATTAGGATGTCTTGAATACTTCCAAAGCCCAGTTTTTAAGGTCTTATTATGATTAGCTGGATTCCTTTTAAAAAAATACAAATGAAAATCCGAAATGCTCTCTCCAATAAAACCAATTATAAATAATAATATAGCCAAATAATGATTAAAGTAAAATTCGCCTGTTTGCTTTAGAGAAATTATGATAGGAATACTTAGAACCACATTGGTTAATGCTTGAAATTGAAAAAATATAAAAAATTTTAAGTTTATATGATTTTTCCACTTCTGTCTTAACTTTATATATCTTCCCTCTTCTGGTTTAAATAAAATTCTTGTAAATAGAAGATAAAATGCTAAACGAGTACTCCATAGTAATACCATTCCGAAAAAAAGAATAATCGCATAATTATTAATAACATTAGGGATTTTATACAATATATATAAAACAATTAAGGAATAATTGATACTCCAACCAAAATCAACTATTGCCATATTTTTTGTGAAAAACCCAATTACATAAAGAATTGTCATAAAAATGCAACAAATCAAAAGTATTTCTATTATTAATTCTAAAATCATAAAATTATAAAAACAAAATCTTATTAATTGTCTAAACTTTTTTTAAAAGTTACGACAAAAAAATATCACTTCACATTTAACTTTTGATCTTTATAAAAAAAAGAGAAGAAATTTATATGATTCTTAAAAATTTTTAAATATTCTTAAAAATTTATTCTTTTACAAGGATTTTTATTTTTTTTGCAAACTTAGGTCCATATGACCTATGTAATCCATCTGCAAACTGTAATGTTAACGAATGCTCACCCGGTGGTAGTGTTAATTCTGTTTCAGTAGAACCATCTCCAAAATGAATATGGTTTTTATCAGTTGGGATTACAACCCCTTCTTCTATATAATCTACTCCGTCAATAATAATATGATGGTGTCCAGTTCCATCTTTTAATTCACCAGCGGGGGAAACAACCATTCCTTTAACACCCATTTTGATCTTAATAGGATTCTTTAGTTCTGCACCATCTACTGGCTCAATAAAATATACTCCTACGTCCTCAAGATTTGCTGGTTTTTCCCTTTCTTTGCAAAAAGTAAATATCGAAATTAAAGTGATTACAATTATTAATTTCTTCATATCTTAAAAAAAAAATTACTTTATAGTATTGTCAACAACTAAAATCCTATTTAAATACGCGAATTTGTATACTAGACACTTTTTCTGTACCTGCCTCTATATCTGATAGCACAACAATAGGATCACCGGGTAGCACTCGATTTCTTTCTTTTAATTTTTCAAAAGCTTTACGAATAGTTTTTTCGGGATCCTTAGAAAATTCCATTAAAAAGGGAACAATGGAACGAACTAACCATAGTTTTCTTCTTGTACTAGACATATTCGTAAATGCATATATAATTGCTTTGGAAGGTCTAAAAGATGCTACCTGCCTTGCAAAAGCACCTCGTCTAGTAATCACTACAATGGCTGGTGCATTAATTCTATCTGCTAATTCACAAGCACTTTTTGCAAGATTTTCTCTATTTGTTGTTGCTTCTCTTTCTAATTCAAAATGAATATTTTTTTCTTTTTCCATTCTTTTTGTTATTTTATCAAGTAACGTTACCGCTTTAACGGGATACTTTCCTACAGCTGTTTCTCCCGATAACATGATAGCATCAGTTTGTTCATATACAGCATTGGCAACATCCGTAACTTCAGCTCTTGTAGGCATAGGATTTTCAATCATGGATTCTAACATATGGGTTGCAACAATTACTGGCTTACCTTTTCTTATGCATTTTCTTACAATTTCTCTTTGGACAATAGGTAATTCTTCGATTGCAATTTCAACTCCAAGATCCCCTCTTGCAACCATGATTCCATCAGCAGCCTCTAAAATTTCATCAAAATTTTCAATTCCTTCTTGATTTTCTATCTTTGCAATCACATGAGCATGACCATCAGCTTGTTCTATAAGCTCTTTTGCCTGCAAAACATCCTCTGCCCTTCGTACAAATGATAAAGCAATGAAATCAATATCATGTTCTACTGCGAAAAGAATATCGCTTTTATCCTTTTCCGTTAGGGTGGGTAAATTTACCCTTACACCTGGTAGATTTATATGTTTTCTTGAGCCTAGTTTCCCTCCCTCTAATACTTTACATTTTAAGGTTCCAAGTTCTTCATTTTTCTCTAATACTTGTAAATTGATTAGTCCATTATCAACTGTGATTTTATCTCCTTTTTTTAAATCTTTGATTATATCTTTATAATTTACAAATACACTCTTTTCTTCTACGTTGAGATCTGGGATAACAGTGAATGTAAAAATATCCCCCACATTTAAATGAAGTTGCTGAGAAATCTCCCCAGTACGGATTTCTGGCCCCTGTAAATCCATTAAGATAGCAATAGGATGATTGAGTCTTTTATTTAGTCCTTTAATGGCTTTAATAACTTTTAAGTGACTTTCCTGTGAACCATGCGACATGTTGATACGAGCAACATTCATTCCAGCCTTTGCCAATTGTTCAATCATCTCTGGTGTATTAGTGGCTGGTCCAATAGTACATATTATCTTGGTATGTCGAAAATCTCTCCTTTCAATATTTAAATCTGTAATAGTTTCTATATGTTCTTTCATAGTTTCTTTTTTTAATATTTCAGCTCTATTGCTACTCTTTTTAAATCCGCATCAACCATGATTTCTATTAATTCTTTAAACCCCGTCTTATGTTTCCATCCTAAAATTGTTCTAGCCTTAGTAGCATCTCCAATCAATTCATCCACCTCGGCTGGTCTATATAACTCCTTTGAAGTTTCTATAATTACTTTTCCCGATCTTATATCAATCCCTTTTAAATGATCTTTCTCTCCTACCCATTCAATTTTATAACCTACTAGCTCACAAGCAATTTCTGCAAACTCTTTTATACTATGAGTTTCTCCAGTAGCTAGAACATAATCGTCAGCTACAGGATGCTGAAGCATCATCCACATACCTTCTACATATTCTTTTGCATAACCCCAATCTCGTTTTGCTTCTAAATTTCCCAAAATCAGTTTATCTTGAATCCCATATTTAATTCTTGCTAATCCATACGTAATTTTTCTTGTAACAAATTCAACACCTCTTAATGGAGATTCATGGTTAAATAAAATTCCAGAGCATGCGAATATATTATATGATTCGCGATAATTAACAGTAATATAATGTCCAAATACCTTAGAGACTCCATAAGGACTTCTCGGATAAAAAGGAGTTTTTTCGTTTTGTGGAATTGTTTGGACTTTTCCAAACATTTCGCTTGTAGATGCTTGATAAAATTTAGTATCTGGTTTTACTAAGCGAATTACTTCTAAAAGCCTTGTTACACCAATGGCATCTACCTCTGCTGTAAGAATGGGTTGTTCAAAGGAAGTTGCAACAAAACTTTGTGCTGCTAAATTATAAATTTCATCGGGTTTAATCTTTTGAATGACTCGATAGATATTATCAAATTCCAACAAATCCATATATACAATTTCTACTTCATTTTCTATTCCTAATTCTTTTAAGCGCCAATTCGATGAATCTCCACTTCTTCGATCCGCACCAACAACTCTATATCCCTTTTCTAATAAAAATTTTGAAAGATATGCGCCATCTTGTCCTCTAATGCCAGTAATTAATGCAACTTTCATGTTCTTATAAAAACTCCTTTTATTAAATTAACGACCAATGGAATAATATTCTATACCCAACTCCATCATATGTTTTTTGTCAAAAATATTTCTACCATCTATAATAATGGGTAATCGCATTTTACTCTTTACTTTGTTTAAATCAATATTAACAAACTCATCCCATTCAGTTAAAATTAATAAAGCATCAGCATTTTCTACACATTCATAGGGATCTTTTGCATAATGAATGGATCCATTCTCTGGAAAAATTTCTTTAAAATTTTCCATCGCCTTAGGGTCATATAAAAATAGATTCGCTTTAAGTTTATATAAGGCATTTACTACATCTATGGAAGGTGCTTCTCTTATATCATCTGTATTAGGTTTAAAGGATAAACCCCAGATAGCAATGTTTTTATCTTTACTGATCCACAAAACATCTTCAATTTTTTCAATAAATTTCAGTCGTCTTATTTGATTAATCTTTTCTGTTTCTCTTAAGAGACCAAAATCAACCCCATGTTCCTCGGCAATTTTAATAAATGCTTTTACATCCTTGGGAAAACAACTACCTCCATAACCAATTCCAGCATTAAGGAAAGCTCTACCAATTCTTTTATCAAGACCAATACCTTCTGCAACTTCATTCACATCAGCACCAACTTTTTCGCATAACTCTGCAATCATATTGATGTAAGATATTTTCATTGCTAAGAATGAATTGGCAGAGTGTTTAATTAATTCAGCAGCGGAAGGCGTTGTAATTAAAATTTTAAAATTATTATCTATAAAATATTTATATAATTCTTTTAATAATTCTTCTGCTCTTTTACTTTCTACTCCTATCACTATTCGGTCTGGATTCATAAAATCATAAATTGCACTACCTTCTCTTAAAAATTCTGGATTCGAGGCAACATCAAAATGAATCTCTTTATTTTTTATATATCGTCTTATAGTTTTTTTCACCCATTGATGAGTATTGACTGGAACAGTAGATTTTTCTACAATTAATTTATACTGATCCATACTAAGAGCAATTTGTCTTGAGGCTTCTTCTACTTGAGAAAGATCTGCTTTCCCATCTTCTCCTTGAGGGGTACCTACACATAAATAAATAACATCAGAAAATTTTACTCCATCTTGAATGGAATCTGAAAAATAAATTCTATTATTATAAAGGTTTTTTTTAAGTAATTCATCTAAACCAGGTTCATAAATTGGAACAATTCCATTTTTTAGTTTTTTCAATTTATTTGTATCTTTTTCTATACACATTACTTCATGCCCCAAATCAGAAAAACAAACAGCTGTTACCAAACCTACATAACCAGAGCCTATAATTGTAACTTTCAATGAAATCCTCCAAGTTAAATTATAAAAAAATTTTATGAAATACCATTTTTTTATGTTTTTTTATACTTCCAATAATTTTTTATTTCCATAAAAAGTATTTCTTTCCAACAAAGTAAAACAAATATCCTTCGAGCATTAATATCAGCAATGAATCTTTTAGTTCTAAGAGACTAGAACCTTCTAAAAAAATTCTTCGGAACATATCCGCAAGAAGTGTCAAAGGTAAATATGTAATTACATTTACAATATAGGATGGAAAGGTCTCATAACTAAAAAAGATTCCAGAAAGTAACATCATCGGAAGAGTTATAAAATTAATTATACTATTACCCACCACACTATTTCTTGCTCTTGATCCAGCGAAAATCGCAATCCCAGTAAAACTTAAATAACCAATTATATAAACAATTAAAAAATCTCCCATACGCCCCAAAAAGGTGATGGGGAAAAACAATGATATGGTGAATACCAGAAAAAATGTTTCAGCTAAACTTAAAAGTAAACGAGCTAAGGTATAACCTATAAAAAAATAATTTTTATCAATAGGAGAAACACTAAATAATTTCAGTAATTTTTTGATTCTCATGGATATAAATGTCCACCCAATTCCCCATATGGCACTATTCATTATATTCATTGCAATTAGTCCGGGTATCAAATAATCTAAATATC
This sequence comes from Leptospiraceae bacterium, assembly GCA_041640315.1. Classification (GTDB taxonomy): domain Bacteria; phylum Spirochaetota; class Leptospiria; order Leptospirales; family Leptonemataceae; genus SKYB61. The sequence goes on along the minus strand of JBEQAN010000013.1, from coordinate 3,611 downwards.
TTGAACCAGGTAAATGAAGTTCATCATCTAAAATATAATCATTGTTTTTTGTTAAGGTTTTTAATACTTCTAAGTAAGCCAACTTCGCATTATCATTTTGATTATCGTAATAAATATGTATTTTATCATTTTTGATTTCTATATATAAATTGATTCTTCCTCTTTTTAAATAAGTATGAATTTCATCTTCATTTAAGATATATAGTTTTAGATTTTTGTTTTGTTCTAAAATCATAAGATGAGGAGAATCATGATTTTGATCCACAATACCAATAGGATATTGGATATCTTTTTTTAAATCAAATGCTAGTCCCAATACTAAAGCAAGAAGAACGGGAAACAAAAAAGCCCAAAACAAAATCTCTGGTTCTCTAAAAAACTCTTTTACGCTAATTAAAAATATATTATAAATTTTATTTATTCGTATTATAAATTCTTCTAACTTTATTAACTTAAATATCTTCATATAAATTCTCTCCAGAGAGTTGTAAAAAAATATCATTTAAATTCGATTTATGAAATTCAAAATCAAAGATTTTTATATGTGATTGTTTTAACAGTTTTAAATAATACTCGATTACATTAATTATATTTAACTTTTGTTTTACATACACATAAATTTTATGATTCTTAGCATCTAAATAATAACTCTCAGTAGATTTATTCTTAAAAATATTATTTAGTTTTTTTTCTGTAATTTTACATTTTACATCATAATAGAAAACCAAGCGAACAGATTGCCCATACTTATTTAATAGTTGATTCAATGTTCCTTCTGCTATGATTCTACCATGATTTATCATGTATATATAATCAGAAAGATATTCCGCCTCCTCCATGTAATGAGTAGTCAAAATGATGGTTTTATTTTTTTCCAGTTTTAGTTTATTTAGAATACTCCAAATATTTTTTCGCGCTTCAGGATCTAAACCCGTCGTTGGTTCATCTAAAAAAAGTAGCTCTGGTTCATGTAATATTGATATAGCTAATGCAAGTCTTTGTTTAAATCCTCCCGATAAATGCTCTGTAAATGTATCTTTTTTTTCTGTTAGTTCAAGTAAATTCATGACTTCAAAAATTCTTTCTTTTGAAACAGCATTAAAACTTGCAAAGAGTCTTAATGTTTCCAAAACTGTTAACTTATCAATAAATCGAGTTTCTTGTAAACTTAATCCAATCCTTTTTTTTATATGAATTTCATTTTTAGAGCTCCATTCCATACCAAATAACTTTACTATTCCAGAAGTAGGTCTTTCTAAGCCTTCCAAAATTTCGAGTAAAGTAGTTTTCCCTGCACCATTAGGACCTAATAAGGCAATAAATTTCCCCTTAGGTATACTTAATGTAATTCCATTTAATGCCCAGAACCCATTAAATTCTTTTTTTAAATCCAATATTTCCACTACATATTCTTTATTCATAACTACGCTTTTATAATTCTTTTAATATGTTGAGGGATTCTTGTTGTAATTTCGTAATTTATGGTACCAGCAATTTCTGCCAAATCATCTGCTGTTACTTGTTCTTGATTTGAAATACTCGAACCTATTAAAATTACCTCATCTCCTACTTGAATATCTGGAATATGTGTGACATCTATCATAATCATATTCATACAAACCCTTCCAAGGAGCATAGCTCTTCTATTACGAACTATTACGAAGGAACGATTAGATAAACTTCTGTCATAACCTTCGTAATAACCAACGGGCAAAACCGCAATCCTAGTTTTATATGAGGTCTGAAAGGTACAACCATAACCTACCATAGAATTCTCTGGCACTTCATTAATATGAACAATTCGAGTTTTCCATGTAAGCACTGGTTTTAATTGAAACTGATCCTTATAGATATTATAAGTTGATAACTTTGTTGGCAACGATGGCCACAATCCATACAAAGAAATACCAATTCGAACGATATCCTGATGAGATTCTGGTATCAACATTGTAGCTGCACTTGCAGCAATGTGATATTGAAATTTATGTACAATATCGGGGAAACATGTTCTTACAATTTCTTTTGCTTTTTGAAAAGATTTCAATTGTTCATAGGCATAGGATTGATCTGTTACATCCTCAACATTTGAAAAATGCGACATCAAGCCTTTAATATTATTTTTATAATCTTTTAATATATTCAAAAACTCTACAAAATTTTTTGAATCTGAACGATATCCTAATCGCGACATCCCAGTATCTACTTTTATGTAGAAAGGAACGTTCGGTACAATATTTTTGATCATTTTTAATTGATTTTCATTGGATACAACAATACTAATTCGTGTTAAATCTTTATCTAATAAAGCCTTTAAATCCTCTTCATCATATCCCCCCATGATCATTACGGGCTTATCAGTAAGTTCATATATATCATTTACTTCTGAGATATGATTTATACAAAATCCATCTATATCGCTATGAATTAATCTTACAATTTCTTTTATACCATGACCATAAGCATTTGATTTTACTACTGCATAAAATTTAGTAGTTTTTTTTATAATTTTTCTAAAATTTTTTATATTAAATTTAAGAGCATGTTGATCAATCTCTATCCAAGTTAACACATTTCCATAAAAGTTCCTTGCAAGTACAATACCACTATTTTTTTTGGTAGTGTGAAAAAGGTAAAAAGTGATAAAAAAGTTCGTCAAAATATTCAGAAAAAAAGAGAAAAAAGAAACCTAAATAGTAAAAGAAAGAGAGCTCATAGAAGAGGTACAGGATATAAAGAAGTTTCTGAATAAGAAAATATATTAGAATTATGTTCGAACATTATTTTGACATACCTCTTTCCCATATTTTTTTTAAAGCGAAAGAAGAATCCACTCCCCTTTTAATTGTTATGCATGGTCTTGGAGACCACATGTATTCTTATGTAGATTTTCCCACATATTTACTCTCAGATAAAATCCACACTCTATTACTGAATGCTCCCGATCCTTATTTTATGGGATGGAAATGGTATGACATAGATGGGGATCAAAGGATTGGTCTTAATAAATCAAGAAACTTAATAGAAGAAAGTATAACTATTATAACTAAAAAACTCTCAATCCCTAAGAATTGGATTTTCTTATCTGGTTTTAGCCAGGGAGGTGTAGTATCTTTATATACAGGTTTACGATCGAAAGAACCCTATGCTGGTTTAATATGTCTCTCTGGTTATCTTTACGGAGAGAAACATGAATTTACGAAAGAATCCATAGAATCACCTATATTTATGGCACATGGTTTGTACGATGATTTGATCCCAATCTACATGGTAAGAAATCATGCGAGGGAACTTCAATCCCTTCATTATAACGTAATTTGGGAAGAATATCCTATCGCCCATACCATTACAATAGAAGAACTAAATTCCTTAAAAAATTGGTTATTAAAACATATCGAAAAAATTCAAAATTCAGCCTGAATCCTATTATACCTTTTCTATTAAATTAAAGAATTCTGCGAGTTGATAGCGTGCATCATTATACCCCGCATGAAGGAGAACCTCTGTTTGTTGTTGAGTAAATCTCAGTAAAGAACCAAATCCCAACATTTTCACTGGTGCAACTGTTGCTATTTTTATATCATCAATTGTAATCATCCTTTTTGTTAAAAAAT
>JBEQAN010000012.1:0-13319 GCA_041640315.1 Leptospiraceae bacterium | reverse complement strand
TAGTTTCAATGAACTTAAAAATAAAGTTCTTTTATACATGTAATAAAGACTAATTAAAAACCCAAGAAAAATAAATATAGCGAATATAATAAAATTGTCTTTAAAGAAATAGTTTTGTATATAATACCCTATGATACCAAATAATAACAGAAATCCTAAAAATTCAAAAACCATTGCAAAAATATAGCCCATGAATTGAACAACAGAAACTTCTTTGATTTCTTTTTTTTTCTTTTGATTCAACTGATTACCCTTTTTTAATATTTACTCCAATATTGTTCCAATTCTATACCATCTCACATCCATTCTTGGAATTCTATACAAGAGAGTTCTCTTTAAATATGTAGGAATATCTTCATAAAAACTATTTAAATCATATTCACTACAGTATTTCATTTGTTTTTCCGGTGGAAAACGTTTTATCGTAAAACCACCTCTACCACCTAAATATTCATATACCCCAAAACAAATTTGATCTTTCCAATCAATACTAAAATAAATGATTAAAGGTTTACCTAAGATTTTGTCTCTCGAAATGGGACCAACACGCCAAAATCGTGAATCCTGAGAATCATCCCTGTTATCTCCCATCATAAAATAGTGATTTTCGGGAATCACACACCCTTCTGTCTCTATTTCACTACACAATGAATCTGGAATCATAATTTCAGCCGTCTCTACAAAATAATGAGTATGGTTGTTAATGGTTTCTTTAAATAACACCGGTAAATATCCTTGATTTCCCTTTTCTTCTGGATACAGAACTCCTATACTATCGGAATCATGTAAAATTTCGTATGCAATATCATAATCAATTTCCTCGATTTCAAAATGTTTCCATTCTCCTTGATCATTTTCTTTATATTCCACAAACGCTATATATGGAATTAAATTTCGTTTTTCATCTTCTTTATTGCACTTGTAAAGGGTTTTTTGTGCTCTTTTTATTGGTAGGGTTGGATCACAAATGGATAAATTTCTAATACGAATTCTGTCATTGGGCATTCCTATAATTCTTTTGACATAATTTTTAGTTGGATCCCGAGGAGGAACAAACGTTACAATATCTCCTCTAACGGGATCATCGAAATGTAAAATTTGTTTATAAGTAAAAGGAAAATATAAAGAAAATCGCATTTTATTAACAAATAGATAATCACCAATTTTTAAAGTGGGGATCATGGAACCACTGGGAATATTATTAGCATCAAGGATGGAATGTTTAAACGCAAAAACAAGTATTATCAGTATTATAAAAGAAATAATGTTCTTTAAAAAATTTTTTAAATTATCTTCCATAAAATATTTCCTTTTAAATTTTCCTTTCAGAGTTAAAATTAAAGCACAAAACCTATCTATGGTTTTTCTAAGATTTTTTATGAGTTCATATTTGCAATTTAATTTTATCAGAGTAAAATTTATAGACTAAACATAAAATAAACACAAAGCTTATAAAAATATAAATTTTCATAATTTTTTTCAATATTTTGTGAATTTTTTTTAATTCTTTGAAAAATTTTACGTCTCAAAATTTTGAAAGGAGTGATTAATATGAAAAAACCACTATTCTTACAATGGATTATTGTCCTTTTACTTGTTTTAATAACTTTTAATTGTGGAAAAAAGAAGAAACCATTATGGTTCTTTGGCTCATTATTAGATGAAACGAGTGTAATTACAAATAATGCGGGGAATACTGATTCAAGTATAATCAATGACAATTCATCATCAAATGAAAATACATCCAGTACAAGTACTGGTTCTTTACAAATCACTTATGATAGTAATTATTTTTCTCCGCAACCTAATCCAGAGGGAGCTTTTGTTGGTGTAGTTTTACAAGGACCAGATAATAATACCAATGCTTTTGGATCTGCCATCCCATCATGTGCTGATGTATCATGTTTACTTGATCGAATATTAAATACTATTTCAACTTGGAATAAAATTTCCACCAATGGATACAGCTTGATTAGTAGACAGGTACTAAGCAATGCAATTCTTCCTACAGAAACAGCCGATTTACAACTTACTTTGAAGCAACAATTTACCGCTAATGAAGTAAGAAATGAATTAATTGCTTTAGTTGGAACTGTCGACGGAAGTGGAAATGTTTCCAACTTTCCAGATAATCCATCATCAGCAGAGTTATCGACTCAATTCAGAGTATTAATTCAAGCAACACAAGACAATAATGGCAATGCAGTAATTTTAGTGGGAGTTACAACTGTTTCTAACTATGCCAATGTAGAAAATGCATTAAGTGGTTTAGTAGATGGAACAAATATTGGTCCTGTTGATAGTAATCCGAGGGATTATATTGATACATTACTTGCGGATAATCCACCTAAGGCAGATTTTCTTTTTGTAATTGATAACTCTGGCTCTATGTCAGAAGAACAAAATGCAGTAAGAGCCAATTCCCTTGCATTCTTTGATCGTTTAAATCTCCTCGGTGTGGATTTTAAAATTGGAACTATTACAACTGATAATTCAAATTTACGTGGTATAGGCTTTACTAACAATAGAGCGGAGTTTGATTCTCAAATACAAGCGGGTATAAATGGTAGTGGTACTGAAAGCTGTGTCTACTATGCAGAAAAAGCTTTATCCACTTCTTCTCCAAACAATATGAATGCCATTTTAACAAATGGTTTAGGAGCCTTAAATACCGTAGGAAATGCTGGATATCCGAGAGCAGGCTCTACTTTATCCGTAATTTGTATTACAGATGAAAGTGATGCTTATACAAAGCTTGATGGAAGTGGAAGTAATTCTGATGCACCAAGGTTTGACTTAACCAACAATATCTTTATACAGAATAATATTACTTTGTATGGCATAATACCTTTAAATGCAAGTGGTGATCATGATTCTTGTGTTGGGGTAAATGGAAATGCAAATGTTTACTTAAATTTTTCAAATTCTATTTTCCCAACTGCTGCTTTAAATCTTAAAACCTTATCATTAAACACTGGGGGAAATGTTTCCAGCATATGTGGAGAAAACTATGGAGCATTTTTACAACTTATTGCTGATAGTGTAGCTGCGAAAGCTACTTCTTATTCATTATCACGAGTTCCTATATCTTCTACTATTAAAGTATATCTAAATGGTGTAGAAATTGAAAGGACAACTTCACCAGCACCTGGATCCACGGGTTATAAATATCTCTCTTCTGAAAATAAAATTGTTTTTACTGGAACCTTACCAAGTGCAGGTACAACCATTCAAATTGCCTATCGATCATATGAATAATGGACTATTGATTCATTTTTCGCCTCCGTTAAATGAATTAAAATAGCCTCACGATTAGCCACCTTGGATAACCTCCAAGATGGCATTTTTTTATTGATTTTATCACTATAGAATCAAAATAATTTCAAATGCGTTCCTTCAGTATATATATTTTTAGTATCCTTATGGTTACACAAACTACATTTACAAATTCTAACCTATTTTCTCAGGTTCAATCCGTAGAATTTAATAATACTTATTTTTTTTATCCATCTGAACTCTTTATCTTAGAAAAAAAAGAGAATGACATTCTCTATATAAAATCAAAAAAGGAAGAAATTTATTCTTTTATAATGAAACTACATTCTCCTTCATTAAATCATCTATTGAATCAATTCCTTCATGCCATTATTGAGTCTAATTTGATTGTTCCAGAAGAATTGTATTTATTACAACAGAAAGAATACAACATTTCTCCCAAGTTAAATTATGTGGGATGTTTGGAATACAAATTTAAACAATGTTTTGAAATTCAAAATTTTCATTATAGTATAAAAGATATTCTTTTAGAGATCGTTTTAGAACAATCTAAAACTACAGAAGAGTTAAGAAATTTATTCATTTCTTTTTTTAAAAAAAATCAAAACATATTAAAAGATTTATCTAAAAAAACCCATTTATTTTTTCGTATTAAACTTAAAATTATAGAAAGTAATAAAAATGAATTTTTTTTTATTGTTTCAATCACTCCCAAACATCTATATACTGACTCTCAATATTACATGAACTTATTATCCTATACATTAAACATCATTCCTCAAAGTATAAAACCTATTCCTTACGAAGAAGTTTTGGAGATTAAACCAACTCAAGTAAATTTTTTATTTGTCATAAATGATGCACATTCTATGAAAAACTATCAAAAATTACTAAAAAGTCAATTGACTCACTTTTTTGATAAATTACAAACTCTCAACACCAATTTTTCTATAGGAATCCTTTCAACAAATCAATGTAAGCTTCAAGCGAAATTCACAGATGATATTAAAATTATCGAAAAATCCATCAAACTTGCAAATCAACGAAATCTCAATTCTTGTATTTATTATATAGAAATGTTCTTAAAAGATCCAGAGTGTAACGAGTCCAGGCTACCCAAACCTTTATCTATCCTTTGCATTACAAATGAATGGGATCAATATAATGTATTAACTACAGCCCCCCTAGAGTTACAAAAAAATATTTTAAGAGAAAATCAAATTCCTTTTTATGCCCTCGTACCCTTAAACCATAAAGGAATGTTTGAAAATTGTAAGGATGAAAAAAAAATTCAAAATAGTCATTCTAAGAATTCAATAAATCTATGGAAATTAGCGCGTAGTACAAATAGTTCTATTTTCAATCTTTGCAAAGAGGATTATAAAATCTATTTGGAAGAATTTGCTATGGATAGTGTATTTAAATTTTCGTCTTTAAAGTTAGAGCGTATTCCCCTACCCCATTCGATAGAAATCTTACATGGCGAAAAAAAAATTGAACCTTACCAGGGAAAAAATATTCAACACTCCGAAAATACATTTTATCTTTATTCTGAATCGGAAAATAGTATTTTATTGATAGGAAAACCCATTGAAGGTCGCCTTAAAATATCTTACCTTACTTTGGAGTACTAAGCATAACCTTAGAAAATAATTTGTTCCAAGCATTAGTAATTTCCTCAGACTTCATAAAATAAGTACCAATTAAAAATCCATCGACATAATTATATAAAGCTTCTATCTTATCTGCATCTTCTATACCTGATTCTGCAATAACTAAAATATTTTTATTATGTTGTTTGATTTTTGGAGCAAGTTGAAAGGATAAATTTAGATTCATTTTTAATGTATCTAAATCCCTATGATTGATTCCAATTATTTTAACAGGATATTGTAAAGCTAATTCTAATTCATTTTCATTATGGATTTCTACAAGACAATCAAGGCCAAGGATATAAGCAAACTCAAAAAGTTCTTTAAACTCCTCTGGTTTTAAGATTCTAAGGATTAATAAAATTGCATTTGCCCCATACAATTTTGCTTCTAATATTTGTTCTTTAGAAATTATAAAGTCTTTTCTTAATACAGGAATTTCTACATTTTTACTTACTTTTTGTAAATCTTCCATAGAACCCATAAAAAACTTCTTATCGGTTAAAATAGAGATTGCAGAAGCACCTAAGGATTCATACTGTTTTGCTATAGAGACGGGATCATAATTTTCTTTTAGAAGTCCGAGGGAGGGACTCGCTTTTTTACATTCCGCAATAATGGCTTTTTTTGATTTTTTTAGGGAATGATAAAAATTTTTTCCATGATTCAATGTTTGTAATTCTTCTATGAATTGTAAAAGATTTTTTTGTTGATATATTTCCCTTAACGTTAAGACTTCTTCTTTTTTGATTTCTAAAATTTGTTGCAATATCATGGAAATAAATTTTTAAGAAATATTTTTTATTGCTTCATCTTCAGATTCATAAATATCAAATAAACTTGTTAATTCTATCACATCAAAAATTCTCTTTACAGAAGGTCGTACGTTAGTAATCTTAAAATTTCCATTTAAACTTTTTAGTTTTCTCAATATTGCTATACATGCCCTAAAACCAGAAGAACTCATATATTCAACATTTTCCAAGTTCATAATAATATTACGAGCATTTTCTTTTTCTATAAGTTGCATAATTTCTTCTTCTAACTCGGTGGACTTTGTAACATCCAACCTTCCCTCTGGATAAACAATTACAATATTACCAGTTTTCTTTTTTTTTAACAAAGCATCACCCCTTAATATTTTTTCGTAAAAAAAAACCTTTCATATTTAGTTGTCAACAAATAAAAATTAACTAACATTCAATGCTTGAATATTTTTTATAAAAATTATTATTTAAAATATATAATCAAAATTCGTTATAATTTTAGTTTAATAATAGACGAAAAGGAATCTAAGAATAAATTATTCAATATGAGTTCATTTAATTTAGTTGAATATTTGAAACAAAATCCAACCGTTGCACTCATTGGAGCAACCAATGACAAATCTAAATATGGGAATATCATTTTACATGACTTAATTAATAAAGGATATAAAGTTTTTCCCATCAATCCAAGAGCCACAACAATTGATGGTCATAAAGCCTATAAATCTCTGGATGAACTAATGAAGGAACATGAGATTGGCCTTGTTGTTTTTGTAGTTCCTCCTAAGATTACCTTAGAAATTCTAAAAGATTGTCTAAGATTAAATTTAAAAAAAGTCTGGATTCAACCTGGTGCAGGAGATGAAAATGTACGAGCATTTCTAGAAGAACATCATTTTGATTATTTAATGGATGCATGCGTAATGGTGATGAGTAGAAAATAATCTAAACAATGTTTAAGCATAACTACAATCCTTAATTCCTATTTATTAATTTATTTTAGAAAATTTTAGTCAAGAAAATTATTAAAAATGTATTTGAAAATTTATAATAGACTTTAGATAAATCCATAATTTAATGAAATATTATTATGGGACATTTTCAAGATCATAGAAATTTATCTCTTAAATTTTTAGTAGGTATTATTTTAAACATATTTTATGTTGGATTTGAATTAGGTTTTGGATTCTACTTGAATTCCTTAGCTTTAATCTCTGATGCAGTTCATAATTTAACTGATGTTTTAAGTTTATTCATTGCTTGGATGGGTGCTTATTTTACGTCCAAAAAACCAACGAAAAAAAGAACTTATGGATATAAAAGAGCTAGTATTCTCTCAGCTTTAGTAAATTCCATTATCCTTTTTATTGCGATAGGAGGTATTTTTTTCGAAGGTATAGAAAGACTTTTTTTTGAAACTTCACAAATAAATACAAATCTCATGTGGAAGGTTGCTTTACTTGGAATTTTTGTTAATTTTGGGACAGCGTTTATTTTTTATAAAGAGAAGAATCATGATGTAAATATTAAAAGTACCTTTCTTCATATGTTAGCTGATGGATTTATCACGCTTGGTGTAATTTTTACTGCTGTTTTAATTCATTATACTAAATTTTATTGGATTGATCCCTTAATGAGTATTTTCATAGCAATCTTTATTTTTATTAGTACTTGGAAACTATTTTTTCAATCCTTAAATCTTATCATGGATGCTGTTCCAGAATCAATCAAAATAGAAAATATTAAAACCTATCTTGAAGGTATTCCAGGTGTGATTAATGTTCATGATTTACATATATGGGCTATTAGTAGTAGAGAAATTGCTCTTACCGCACATTTAGTTAAACCTAAGAAAAATGATGATGATGAAATCCTTCTTAAAATTTGCAAAGATTTAAAAGAAAACTTTCAAATTCATCATTGCACTATACAATTTGAACGTTTAGAAGCTCATAAATTCTGTTCACAATGTAAAGAGCAAAAAATTTAATAAGATTTTGCATTTGCCTAAAATGTTTCACTAAATTTTATGACATATATGTCAGAAATTAAATTACGATATCCAAAGGATTGGATAGAAAGAAAAAAAAATGGAATTCCCATCAGTGTAGTAACCGCTTATGATTACATGTCCGCAAAATGGATTTCTAAAACTGATATTGATGCTATTCTTGTAGGAGATTCTCTTGGTATGGTGATTCAAGGGAATGAATCTACTTTATCTGTTACTGTTGATGATATTATTTATCATACAAAAATTGTACGAAAAGCAGCAAAAGAAAAATTTCTTATTGCTGACATGCCATTTGGAAGTTATCAAACAAGTATAGAAGATGGTTTAAAACAATCTTTTCGAGTTATCAAAGAAACCCATTGTCAAGCATTAAAATTCGAAGGAGCTGATGAAGATACTCTTAAAATTATTACTAGAGTAATAAAATCTGGATTTCCTGTAATGGGTCACATTGGACTAACTCCCCAAAGCTTTTTATTATTTGGTGGTTATAAAATTCAAGGAAAAGAGGAAAAACAAAAAAAACTTTTATTAGAACAAGCAAAAAGACTTGAAGATGTAGGATGTTTTTCCATAGTCCTTGAATTAGTTGATAAGGAACTAGCAAAAGAAATTACAGAAAATTTACATATTCCCACTATTGGCATTGGTTCTGGAAAATATACAGATGGTCAGGTTTTAGTTTTACAGGATTTATTAGGAATGGATCCGGACTTTACACCAAAACATGCCAAGAAATATGCTAATTTTGCAAAATTAGGAATAGAAGCCTTACAAACCTATCATAACGAAGTAATAAATCATTTATTTCCATAAAAAATTTGTATAAAATTTATGAAAGAATGTTTTATCTTAGGTTCTGGAAATGCTTTTAATATAGATGGTCGTGGACATACATCGTTTTTATTAGATCATAAAATTCTTATTGATTGTGGCGCCACAACCCTTTTAAGAATACAAGAATTTCAAGTAGATATTTCCCCTTTAAAAGGGATTTTAATTACTCATTTTCATGGAGATCACTTTTCTGGAATCCCTTTTTTACTCATTTATTTTAAATATATCTTAAACCGAACTGAACCGCTTTTTCTCATAGGACCCCAAGGTTTAAAAGTAAAGTTTCAATATTTAATGGAAATCAACTATCCAGATATTCAATTTCCCTTTTCTATTGAATTTTTAGAACTCAATAAATTCGACTCTATTAATTTTGAAGGCTATCAAATAAAATCACATCCCATTACACACAAAACAGAAAGTATAGGATATCAAATTTTAGATAATAAACATTCATTTGCTTTTTCTGGAGACACTATACTTAATAACGAGGTATTCGAATTATTTAAAAATATAGACGTTGGGATCTTAGAATTAAGTTTATGGCAAAATCCCCATCAAGTAATTGCACATGTATCCTTAGAAGAATTAATTCAATTTAGAGATCAAATCAAGGTAAAACAACTTTATTTGAATCATTTGACAAATGAATTAGCAATGGAAGTAAAAAAGTTAAACCAAACATATAAAAATTTTGGAATTCCTTTATTTGATGGTATGAAAATTCAATTCTAATAAAGAATCAAAAAAAGTAGACAAATCAAAACATTTTTAGTATTTTTAAAAAAAACATCTTCTTCACAATAAACCTCCGACCTTTTAGGTCGGTTTTTTTTGATTTTGAGACTCAATATCTACAAGATTGTAAAATAACTTTAAAATTTCCTTTTCGAATATTTGACTAGAAATTACTTAAGACAGTAACAATCAATAATCCCTAAAATGGAGGATTTTTTTATGAAAAATCAAGACAAATTAACTCGGAAAGAATTCTTGATTTCTGCTGGTGTTGTTGGTACTACCTTAATTTTTGGAAGTACAATCTTTAATGCATGTAAGAAAGAAGAATCCAAAACAGAAACAGCTAAAACTGAAGGACCAAAATGCGATGATGTATCTGGTTTAAAACCAGAAGATATTGAACAAAGAAAAAATTTACAATACACAGACTATTCTCCCGATCCAACAAAATTATGTTCTAACTGTGCTCTTTATATTCCAGCAGAAGGGGGTGCACCATGCGGAGGTTGCAATTTAATTAAAGGACCAGTTAGCCCCAATGGTTGGTGCACTTCTTGGGTTCCCAAAGCTTAATAAATTCTTAACCGTAGAGAGCACTCTCTACGGCATCATTGTAGAATTATTTTGTTATATTTATTTATCTTATTAAAGAGTTGATTCCAATAGAAAATTTAATCACACTTCTTTATCTCTATATAATCAATCATAAATCGATTTAACTGAGAAACCTCTGATGTTTTTAGGAGAATGATTATAATAATCACTATCAACTATAATTATTAATAAAAATAAATTTTTTATTGATCAAACATAATTCTGACTTATACAAAAAGAAACAAAACAAACCTAATCTACAAGAAGGAGGATTATCAATGAAAAAACTAAAAAAACTATCTCGAAAAGAATTTCTATATACGGTAGGATTAGCAGGAACAACTATATTAATCGGAAACAAACTCCTTAAGTCTTCAAAGGAATTAGAAGCTGTTCAACCTAAATGCGATGATGTATCTGGACTTAAAAAAGAAGAAATCGAACAAAGAAAAGCATTAAAGTATACAGACAATTCTCCAGAGAAAGGAAAATTATGTTCTAACTGTGCTCTATACGTACCAGCTAAACCCGGTTCACAATGTGGTGGTTGCACTTTGATAAAAGGACCAATCAGCCCCAATGGTTGGTGCACCTCTTGGATTCCTAAGGGTTAATCCATTCTTTACCGTAGAGACTTTTCTCTACGGTGTGATAAATGCACTACTTTCTAAATAAAACTTTTAAAAACTGGGGAGAAATTCTTCAGTTCTAAAAATTTTGATTTTTAAAAACACCATTTTTTGCAAACATTGATAGAATAATTTATAAATCTCATTAATCCCTCATTATAAAGGGAATTCTGAAGTAAATTTCCTCCAGTATCCACATTTTTGTCTGTTTCATGAGATTCAAAGAGCAAAGGAGAGACCATACCATAGGCATCCATAAAACTTATAATTTTATTTAAAAGTATATGTAATTCAATTGCTGTTCGCCTTCCCCCTCTTCCAGAGGATACACCAACAGTGGCAAATACTTTATTTTCGAAACAGTCTTTAAAATCTTTTTTACCTATTTGATGAAAGACATTGATTAGCTCTGGATTTGTATTCCAGTTGTACTCTGGTGCACAAATAAGAATCAATTGTGAATGTTTAAAAGAATCAATCAGATGGGATTGAAATGTAGTTAAATTATTCCTATCAACATCCATTCTACCTACTGAGGGAAAATCATTTTTAATAAAATCTATAAAATAAATTGATTCAACTTCCTCTAAGGTTTTCAATACTTTTTCTATCGCTTTTGCAACCCTTAAGGTATTATTGTTAATTCTTGATGAACCCGAAACAACTGTTATATTAATTTTATTTCCCATACTGATTAATTTTTGAACATTTTCTTTTGTTTATTTAATACTTCATCAATATCAATATTGAATTTTTCAAATATTTTATTTCTTAGTAAATCATATCGGACTAAAACGATATTGTAATTAATTAAAGCTTGATTATAACCCTTTTCTGCTTGAAGCAAGGCATCAAGTGCATTTTTTATAGCTGTTGCATTGAATCGCCCTTTTTGATAACCATTTAACAATCCTAAGTAAAATTGATATGTTTTATTGTAAGCCTGCTGAGATTTATTTAAAGCATCATAGGAAGTTAAAATCTGTTTATATCCAATTTCAATTTCATCAATGATTTGTCGTTTCAATTCTTCTTTTTGAATTTCGATTTGTTTTAGAGCTATTTCTGCATTTCTTGCATCAACCTTCGCTCCTTCATCCCATAGAGGATATTCAATTTTAAGTTGAATAGCTTTTTCTGGATATTTACCAGATTGAATTTGATCCCACGCAGATCCAGTATATCTTCCAAAGTCGCGAGTTGCGTACTGACCTGCAATTCTTATTGTTGGTAGTAAATTATTTTCTGCTAATTCTTTTGAAATTTTTGTAATCTCATAGGTATATTGAATAGATTTATAGTCTTGCCGTGACTGTAAAGCTGTCTCAATATCTTTCTTTACATCTATATCCTTAGGTAAATCTTTGATAAGTTCAGTGGTTCCTTTTAGCTCTATATTGGGATCTAAATTTAATGTTCTCAATAATTCTCTTCTTTTGGTATCTCGATCTAAAATAGATAGATTTAAAGTAATTTCTGCTTGATTATATAAAGCATCCCATTGGTTCACTTCAAAAGCTTCTGCTAATCCATATTGTAATTTTCTATATGTAATACGTCTTATATTATTTACGTTATTTAATAATCCCTTTGCAGTTGATACTTCTAGTTCTGCAATAGCAAGATTCCAATAATCAATAATTGTTTTTACTATCAAACCTGCAAGTTGATATTCCAATTGCTCTTTTTGCAGTAAGCTCTTTTTTTCCGCTATTTCTTTTAATCGCTTCTGGGAATAACCGAATGCATTTTTTAGTAAATCCTGCTGAAATATAAATTTTAAAGCACCTGTATGTAAAGGTGGTTGTTTTAATTGCTGTAAAATGGGATTGGTAGCTGCAATTGCACCTTCGCCAGAGTTAGAATCAAAACGAGTATCAGAACCTTCGATTCTAAAAAACGTTCCAGATTCAAATAATTTTTGTATACCCAGTGTATAGGTATCTTGATTGATCTTAGTTCCTTGAAAGATAGATTGAGGTAATTGTTTATCAATTTTTTCATATCCCTGATAAGAAAAATCTATGGTGGGAGCATATTTACTTTCTTCTTTTTTTATATCAGTATCAAACTTGATGAGTTCAAGTTGCTGTAATTTCACTGGATTACTATTGTAAATTACAATTTTTACCACTTCTTCTAAACTTAACTGTTGATTATTCTTATCATTTAATTTTTCCAAAATAGAAGAAATATCTGTTTTGGAATAAGAATTTTCTTCTTTTTTTGCAATTGTTTTAATGGTCTCCAAAGTGGTATTTGAATTTTTATTTTCTGTCTCTAAAGACTCCTTTAATTCTTCAATTTCTTGAGTTTCTTTAGATATTTTTTCAGGCTCTTCTTTACTTAAAGATTTACAAGACAATAAATCAAATAAAGCTAGTATTAAAACTAATAAACTTAAACTATGAAAATAATAAAAGAATTTCTTAAACATAATTCCTCCTATATTCTTTCAATATATAAAACAGCCTATAATAGATACAAATTAACCAAAAGGTTAAATATAGGACAAAAAAGTATTTTATTATTTATTGTCCATAAAAAATACTTTGATTATATTTTTATTTTAATATTATTACAATTTTTTTTTCAGTTTTGTACTTCTAGTAAAATCAATTCAAATTCACCTTTTCTTTTAGAGAACTATACAAATTGTGATTTACCTCCTTATATTTTATTTGATCCCTCTTATAACAAAAATCCTATTGTTCATATTATAAATGAAGATCATAAAAATTGGATTTATGAAACAAAAACAAACATAGAAATTTTACAAAAAAAGATCCAACTTTTAAAAATACTATTT
>JBEQAN010000011.1:8503-13616 GCA_041640315.1 Leptospiraceae bacterium | reverse complement strand
ATCTGCTGAGAAAATATTAAAAATTATAGAAAAAAACCTTAATTAATTTGTGCCTGGCTTCATATTTTGTAATTCTTTGATATATTCTACGGTGCACAATTGAAAACTTAAAGTTTCACAAGGTGTTATATTGATACATTCTACGATTTGTTTCAATAATTCTGGTTTACTTTTTTCTAATTTTAGAAAAAAATTTAAACAATGACTTTCTATATCATTAATATTTTTAAAGTTTTTATCACATTCTGCAACTTTTTTACAAATGAATTGATAATGAGTGTCATTTTCTTTTTTCTCTTTTTTACAAAGGGTTATTGTTAATAGTAACAACAAAATGATTAGGTATATAAATTTAAAAGCTTTCATTTTAATCCTCTTTAAAATTTTTTTAATTCTATAGTGTTTTGATATTCAGGTACAATTTTTTTTATAATTTTTTTTATTTCTTCAATATTATTATCTATGGATATTAGTTCTTCTAACATTTCCATGAAATTTGGTGGGATCTCATTTAAAATAATTTTTTGGATTCCTTCTATTGAAGTAGGTTTAATATATTCATCATCATCATTTATTTCTTCATAGAGTTTTTCTCCGGGTCTTAGCCCTGTAAAATGAATTTTTATGTCTTTTTCTGGCATCTTTCCAGAAGCAAGTATCATATACTTTGCTAATTCATAAATATTGATTGCCTCTCCCATATTCAAAAAAAACACATCGTCATTTCTATCTGAAATGATCATTGTCTTAATTAATAAATCACAAGCTTGATCTATAGACATGAAATATCGTTTCATACGGGGATCTGTTACTGTGACAGGACCTCCTTTTTCAATCTGTTCTTGAAAAATGGGAATTACACTTCCAGAACTTCCTAAGACATTGCCAAATCTTACAGAGGTAAAAACTATATCCATTTTTGATTTATAATATTGACAGATCATTTCTCCAATTCTCTTGGTTGCTCCCATTATGCTTGTAGGTTTTATGGCTTTATCGGAGGATATAAAAATAAATTTTTTCACATTATGTTTAGAAACTTCAACAAGGTTTAATGTACCTAAGATATTTGTTTTAATGGCTTCCTTAGGGTTTTCTTCTAATAAAGGCACATGTTTTAAAGCAGCTGTATGAAAAACAATTTCAGGTTGTTCATTTTTAAAGATTTCTTCTAATCTTTCTTTATCCCGAATATCCGCTAAATAATACTTATATCTGTAATCTAATTGATGAATAATAGAAAATAATAAAAATTCAGAATGATCTAACAAAATTAAATTATCAAAACCATATTGAATTAATTTTTTAATAAGTCCCGAACCTATGGATCCACCTGCTCCAGTTATTAATATTTTTTTATCCTTGAGATGCGATGAATCAATATTTATATTCATAATATAATATTTCGATCTTAGATTATTTTTATTAATCTTGATATATTTTTTTATGACATTTGAATGTAAAATATTTTTTTCTTTTTATTATTCAGATTGACGGATAAATATTTATCTAAATTTTTTCAGTATGGCTCATAGTCACCATATCATGCCCAAACAAAAACGTATTGCATTAGTTGCACATGATAACAAGAAAAATGATCTATTAGAATGGGTAAAATTCAATGAGGGCTCCTTATCAAATCATCTTTTATTTGCAACGGGCACTACAGGTTCTTTATTAGAAAAACACACAAATTTAAAAATTTATAAATTACAAAGTGGACCTCTCGGTGGGGATCTTCAAATTGGATCCATGATTGCAGAAAAAAAACTGGATATACTTTTTTTCTTTTGGGATCCCTTACAAGCTCAACCCCATGATCCAGACATAAAAGCTTTATTAAGAATTGCAATGGTTTGGAATATTCCAGTAGCAAGTAATCGTGCAACTGCTGATTTTTTAATTTCAAGTCCATTGTTTCAACAAGAATATGAACAAATTCATCCAGACTATATAATTTTTAGAACACCATCCGACATATAAATAAGGTATGAGTTATGTTTAATCAAAAAAAAATTTTTATCACAACAATTATTCTTATTTTTGCCTTAATTTTTATTCATGAATTTGTATCCAACAAAAAACCACCACAAAATGAAGCTTTATGGAAAGAAGAGGTTGAAATTATTTATAAAAGTTCAAATCAAAATCTTATTATCATATTACCATACATGCAATTATACCAATATGCAACATTTGATATTTTTTTTAAAAAATTGGATTATTTATTAGGTTATATTCAACCTTTTATAGATAAAGAAAAAACAATTGTTATATTTCCAAAGGATATAGGGAAATGGTTATTTACTGCAAATGAAAATTTTAAAATTCATATAAGTAATAATGAGATCTTAGGAATTTTTCGATTTATAATTAAACATCCATTTTTGTTTATAAAATATTATTTTTCAACTTTTGATATATATAAAACTTTACTCCATATGAAAATGAATGAAATGTTTGAAATTTATGTAAATACTTTTTTAAAATTAGCAAAAAAGCACAATGTCACTATCATCGCTGGCACTGTTAATATAAAAGAACCCATCATTAAACACAATCTATTATATTTGAATGAAAATGCTGATATTTCTGAATTCTCATTAATAATCTCAAATAAAGGACTACCAATAAAAATTGCTTATAATGATTCTGAAAATAATATTTTGATAAATAATCAACCATTTAAAATCTTATTTAAAGAACTTGAGATTCAAAATTCTAATTTAGAGAAATCAAGACTCATTTTATATTTTAATGATAATATCACACAATCATTATTTTATAATACCTGTAATTCCTATTCTTGTTATTATTTGCCCTTTCGCGGAAAAATCTGGGATAAACATTATAACCAAAATATAGTTCTTGATTCTATCAATTATGAATTACAAAATAAAAACTATATTTTCATATATTAAATTAATTTATATATATATTTATTCCTAAACCATTATTTTACTTTTTACAAAAACAATCCAAAAAAAAATGTCATAAAATTGAAAAAAGGGAATTATTCTATGAAAAATCCTCAAATTACTATTACAAGAACATTACTAGCAAATGCAATACGATTTTTAAGTATTGATGCTGTAGAAAAAGCAAATTCTGGTCATCCCGGTGCTCCTATGGGGATGGCAGATATTGCTGAAGTATTATGGAATGATTTTTTAAAACATAATCCCGCTAATCCCAATTGGTGGAACCGTGATCGATTTATTTTATCCAACGGTCACGCTTCTATGCTTCTTTATTCCCTACTACATCTTACTGGATATGATGTTTCTATTGAAGATTTAAAAAATTTTAGGCAACTCCATTCTAAAACACCCGGCCATCCAGAGTATGGCCATACCCCAGGAGTGGAAACCACAACAGGACCTCTCGGACAGGGGTTTGCTAATGCTGTTGGTATTGCTCTTGCAGAGAAATTATTAGCAAATCAATTTAACAGAGAAAACTTTCCCATAATTGATCATTATACTTATGTTTTTATGGGAGATGGTTGCATGATGGAAGGAATTTCTCACGAAGCGGCATCATTAGCTGGAAGATGGGAACTAGGAAAATTAATTGTATTCTATGATGATAATGGAATCTCTATAGATGGAAAGGTATATAAATGGTTTATTGATGATACAAAAAAGCGATTCGAAGCATATAACTGGCATGTGATTCCCAATATCGATGGCCATAATCCCGAAGAAATTAAAAAAGCCATCATAGAAGCTCAGAATGAAACAACAAAACCGAGTTTAATCATATGTAAAACACAGATTGGTTATGGTTCACCTAATAAAGCTAATACAGAAGCTGTTCATGGTGCACCGCTTGGAGAAAAAGAAGTACAGGAAACAAGAAAAAATTTAAACTGGCACTATCCCCCCTTTGAAATTCCAGTAGAGATATACCAAGCCTTTGATGCAAGAGAAAAAGGAGCAAAATTAGAACATGAATGGAATCTTTTATTTTCCAAGTATAAAGAAACCTATCCTGATTTAGCAAAAGAGCTTGAAAGAAGAATGAATCATCATTTACCAGATAATTTTGATGATATTATAAAAAACATAGCTAAACAAGAAAAACCACAAAAGGAAGCAACAAGAAAAACATCTCAAAACATTTTAAATCGTTTAGTACCCAATCTTCCAGAATTATTAGGGGGTTCAGCTGATTTAACACACTCTAATTTAACTAACTGGAAGCAATATAAAGATATTGTAGGAAATCATTTTGATGGAGACTATATTTATTATGGGGTTCGAGAATTTGGTATGTCAGCCATTATGAATGGTTTATTTTTACATGGTGGATTTCGACCATTTGGTGGAACTTTTTTAATCTTTTCGGACTATGCGAGAAATGCAATAAGATTATCTGCTTTAATGAATCTTGGAGTAATTTACATTCTAACACACGATTCTATTGCAATTGGAGAAGACGGTCCAACGCATCAACCTATTGAACAAATACCATCACTAAGAATGATCCCTAATTTACAGGTATTTAGACCCTATAATTACTTAGAAGTTTTAATTGCTTGGGAATATGCATTAAAAAATACAACTAATCCTACTGCCATTTTATTAACAAGGCAAAATGTTAACATGGTCTATAATGAGGATCTTGATTCTATAAGAAAAGGTGCATATATTATTTACGGCTCCACCAATGCAGATATAACAATTTTATCTTCTGGTTCTGAAGTTGCTTTAGCTATAGATACTGCAAAATTCATTGAAGACGCTACATCTTATAAAGTGAAAGTTGTCTCTATGTTAAGTATGGAAGTATTTCGCAATCAAACAGAAGAATATAAATTACAAATCTTAGGAAATGATAAATCGAAACGTTTTGCAATCGAAGCAAGTACCCCTGTTAGCTGGTACGAATGGACAAATCCAGAAAATTGTTTTGGAATTCAAACATTTGGACTATCTGCTCCCGGAGATGTTTTAATGAAACATTTTGGATTTACACCAGAAAATTTAAAGAACATTATTCTAAATAAAATGAAATCCTTATGAAATCATTTTAATTTTTTTAATGTTAAGATTTTCTTAATTTCTTCATGTGTTTTTTTTTTACTGACTAATTATATTATTCTTTCATA
>JBEQAN010000011.1:0-8493 GCA_041640315.1 Leptospiraceae bacterium | reverse complement strand
CTGGAAGACCACAAAATCTATCACCTTCGGGACAAAAGGGTTTAATTTTTGCTATCCTTCTTAAATAACACGGTGCTCGAAAATAATTTTTCAAAAAAGGAAGTTCTTTTTCGACTTGTTGAATTTCTTGTATCGATGCATGAAAGATTTCTTCTTGTGCATTATAACAAGTTCTCATTTTCCATTTGTGAATTAAATTTAATAAGTCTCCAGATTCATAAAAACGAACTGGAAAAGCATTAGGTAGAAGATAAATCGTTTCTTCATTCGTTGCACCTTCATTTTGAAATTGTTGAATCATCTTAAAGATTTGTATCATTATATTATTATATGCTTCAAATAGTTCATCATTCTTTTGAATGGTGGTTGGAACAATAAAGTCTGGTTCACCGGTAAAATGATTCATTAAATATGGTCTTGAGGCGGGCACGAATCGATGTCTTTGATCTTGGCTATCAGCAGTATGAGAAATCTTTTTTTGAAACGTAAAATGTATATGATATAAAACACGATTCAACTTAGAATGCATGGTCTCATTTAAGGTAGAAGCAAGATGAGAGTTTTTTAAGGGATCAAATATATATAAAAGTAATTCATCATCGCTAATTTCGTTGTAAAACCCAAGTACACTTCGTATACTATCAATGAGAAGTTCCTTTGAATTGGTGGATATACTCACTAATCGCGACGTAAAATTTTGTAATTTTTTATCAAAATATTTAATGAATTCATGAGTAGAACTTGCATCTTTATTCTTATAATAAAAGTTTATAAAAAATTTATATTCTGGTGTTTCTTCAATGGGTAATGTTTGCTCCATTTCATTGGCATACAGGGGATCAATTTCATATATACAATTCCACATTTTTTCAACAAGCTCTTTCGTTTCGTGTGGGACATCACTTACTTCTGCCATTTTTTTATATCGATACAATGTTATACCACTAATTGTATGATATAAATATGTATAGGTCGCTAAAGGCAAAACATACCTTGCAATTTCCATCGCTTTTTTTTGAATTACCCTCACCCATTGTTCACTATCTTTTTTTCTATGGGGGAAAATAGCGAAATAATAGTTCTCTATGTAAGGAACTAATTTATTGGATAATTCTTTATAAGACATCATTTGAAATTCTATTATTTTTTTATATAATTCTTTTAATTTTTCATTTCTTTCTAAGGAATTGGGATAGTAAAATTGATGAGGCTTAACCTCTACATATCTTTGACTTACTTGTTCAGAATTATAAAAGGGATGGGAATGTAAAAATGACCAAACAGCAATTCTACTGATGTTTTCTATGGCAAAAATAAAATGAGGATGTTGTCTCGTTGTTAAATGCCCTGCTTGTAGTGTTGATTTTGCTATTTTATCACGAAGTATGATAGATTTTTCGTCTTTAATAACATCTTCTGGAAATATTATCCCCTTAGAAGAATAACATGTTCTTGCAGAGGCTATAGAAAGATTGTAGGGATTTTTTGTATAATCTACTAAATATACATTTAGTTTATTTTTATTGGTATCCATCATCAATTCCCGCTTTTTAATTTTCGACAAAACGATTTTAAAGTTTGATATGATAATTGATATTGCTTCTACAAAAGAATAAGACAGTATGTTTACTGGGTTCTACCATAAATGGTTAAATCCCATTTTTTGAAATAGCCAGAGTCATTTGGAGATTTATCTTGTACGTAAATTTGAAATGTTCCATAAGATGATTCTTCTAAAAATCTTGCTATACCAAATCTCCAATCCATATCTCCTGATTGACAGCCTGTTCTATTAAAAGAACTTCCGCTTTCACCATTGGAACAATTATGTGGTTCCATTAATATAGCTTCAGTACCAGAAGGAGAATATAGCTTGATTAATAAATCTCCCCAATATGTATGATTCAAATGAACATATGCATCCACCCATTCAATATACCGTATTCCAGTAAAAGAAGTATTGAATTCACTAATAATTGCTGATCCATTGTCTACTATATCTTTATATACAGGTATATTTTTAATAGTACATTTTCTATAAGCACCAAGATTGTTCCAGTTTCTTGCTTCACTTACTGCATTCGAAACATTCAATAAACCAAATCCATATTTATGATTGATATTGAAATTACCTGCATTGATAGTCCAATCACTATCAGTGGGATCATTTTTTTGTGCAGTTTTCGCTAAAATATAACGAACATCTCGCCAGCTTAAATTTGGATTCGCTTGAAGCATTAAAGCCACTGCTCCAGCAACAATAGGGGTTGAACCAGATGTACCATTAAAATATTTTGTATAATTTTGATTAAGTAAATCTCCAATATAATATTTGGAATTATAACCATGATTTGAAGATAAATCAGTTGTAACTAATCCATTTCGATTATCTCCCATCGAAGGTGCACAAAGCCAAAGATTTGCTCCCTTTTCAGAATAAGAAGTTTTTTTGTTATCATCTCCAACAGCACAAATACTTATTACCCCATAATGATTGGTATACCCATCATAGTTAGAATTATCTGCAAGGTATTCATTACCGTTGTAAATATATATCGCTCCATTTCCCGCAGCAAAAAGGTAAATCGTACCTAGTCCATATCGACCATGTTTTAATGCATTCTCAATAGTGGATTGCCAAAGATTATCTGATGGAATTAAAAATCCTGTTCCATCTTTTGGTCCCCAACTATTATTCGAAATCCATATATTTGAAATGTCTCTACCTATCGCATCTACAATATCACTGATAGTTCCAGTTTTTATTGCATTATAAGCTCTTATAAAAGACCTTGGGGCAACACCGCGAACACCAATATTATTATCTTTTGCAACAATTAAACCAGCAACAGCGGTTCCATGTATGGAATCATCATCTGAAGGGTTACCCGTTGGATCGGTATCTCCATCTAAATAATCATAACTTTTATTAGGTTCTACATTTGGTGATATGTCTTCATGTGAAATTTCCAGTCCATCATCAATTATACTAATTTTTACGTTGCTTCCACAATAACTTTGCCATGTATTACCAAAATTAATCTTAGTAAAATGCCATTGTAAATTATAAAAAGTATCCAGCGTTGCAGAACAATTTTCTTGGTTTGTATTTACACTAGTTGTTGCTTGGTTTGGTTGTATATCATTACATTCAACTATTAAAGGTTCTGGTTGATTTAATAAATAAAAAAGTAATAATAATTCTTTTTCTTTATGATTGTTTTTATTTCTTATACAACTAAACGTAAGAAATATTCCTATACTTAAAATATAAATTTTTTTTATCATTGAACTGTCCTTACTAAGGTGAATCATTAAAGAATAAATAAATTAATTTCAATAAAATTTCAATATATTTTTAACTTTAATCTATCTGTTCTAAAATTTATCATTACTTCACTCGATTGGTTTATGTATTACAAATATTGACACATCAATAACAAATTAAATATTGACCACTTAAAAAATGAGATTTATTACGTTTGGATATTTATTCTTTTTTGTACTTGTCTTTATAATATATTGGCAGATACAAGAAAAACAAAAAAAACTTTTATTAATAGCTATTGCTTCATCTCTATTCTATGCAAGCTGGTCACCAATCTTTTTCCTTCATTTTGCAACGCTTGTAATATTAAACTATTTTTTTTCGTTAAAAATAAGAAATCATGATAAGCATAAAAAGCTATATTTAAAAATAATCCTCATTATCGATATTTTAAATCTTGTACTTTTTAAATACTTTTATTTAATTATAAAATTTTTTTATGATTTAACAAATTTAGAATTTTTTAGTAAATCGTATATTAATCAATTATTACAACAATATTTTCATCAAGAAAGTATTATATTACCCCTCGCAATTAGCTTTTATACCTTTCAGCTAATAGCCTATATGGCAGATTGTTATTATAATAAAATTCGAAGAAAGGATCGTTTCCTTGAATTTTATGTCTTTATATTGTTTTTTCCTCAACTAATTGCTGGTCCTATCATGAGGCATTCCGATTTTTTTTATCAGTTCGATGAAAAAATTACACTTAAAGAAGAGTATTTTATTAAGGGTTTTTATCATATATTCATTGGTTTAATAAAAAAAGTTATTATTGCAGATAATCTCGCATTATTTACAGAACCAGTATTTCAAAATCCCAGTGCATATAGTGGTCTAACAAATTTCTTAGCAGCAGTAGGATATGCTATACGCGTTTATGGAGATTTTTCTGGTTATACTGATATTGCAAGAGGAAGTGCTTATTTATTAGGATTTCAAATTCCAGAGAATTTCCAAGGACCCTTTCTTAGTACATCTATATCTGAATTTTGGCGTCGGTGGCATGTCACATTATCGACTTGGCTAAGAGATTATATTTATATACCACTTGGAGGTAATCGAATTTCTGAATTTCGAACTTCTATAAATTTAATTTTAACATTTACTATTGGTGGTTTGTGGCATGGTGCAAATTATACATATATTCTCTGGGGATTTTTCTATGGAGTTTTACTTGTTATAGAAAAGCCATTTCTTAATACAATTAATTTATTAACAAACAAAAATATCCTATTCAAAATCATAGGTATTTCCTATTCGTTTTTGTTTTTTTCCTTAGGACTTTGTTTTTTCAATGCTCCAGATCTTACCCATTCTCTTGAGATGTTTAATCAGATTTTTTTCTTAAAAGAAGGAAAAATGTTTAACAAAGATCAATTGATTCAATTAGGAGGTTTTAGCTTTTTAGCCTTTGTTTTTAATTTCATTCAATACAAAAAAAAGGATTTTAAAATAAATATAAAAAGAGATTACTGGATATTGTAT
The DNA here is from genome assembly GCA_041640315.1 of Leptospiraceae bacterium. GTDB lineage: Bacteria > Spirochaetota > Leptospiria > Leptospirales > Leptonemataceae > SKYB61. The sequence goes on along the minus strand of JBEQAN010000011.1, from coordinate 3,674 downwards.
CTCTTAGGAATTATTTTAATATGGTTATTAGGAAACTATGCTCCCCAAACACAAGGATTTATTTATTTTCAATTTTGAGAAGCTATGAAAACACTTAAAAATCCCTATTATTTAACAATTGTACTCAGTCTATTTATCTTTTTTACAGATAAAATGTTTTTACTTCCACCTATAAAAAAGATTAGTTTATATTATAAAAAAGTCGAAACTTTTTTTTATGAATCACGTCATAATTTATTTGATTATTTTCAAGAAGTTCATCAGAATAATTCTTTTTCCTATGCTTTAATCTTAGGTAGCTCTCGTTCGGGAATGTTTGCACAAAAAGATTTTCTTAACGAAGTACCTTATGAAGTCAATGTTTTTAACTTTAGTGCTCCCTTAGCAGGTACATCTTTTTATTATTATTGGTTAGAAAAGTTTATCAATACAAAAGGAAATCTACCAAAATTCATATTAATGGAACTCGACGCTATTAACCTCGGAAATCCTTCTCTTAGAATTTCTCTCCCCTATTTTGATGATCCGGTTTTTATGTTAAGACACATGGATTTTTATCGAGATCTTCCAGAAAATATAAAAGAAAATCAACTTTCTTTTTATTCTAAGATCGTTTTTAGTCATGAGAATCAGTATCATGGTTTTAGTGCTGATGAGGTTGATTCATTTTTTATAAGATATTTTTTTATTATTGCACGATATAGCATTCATCCTTATAAGATTTGGGAAAATTTTAAAACCATAGATTACTTCGATGAGACATTAAATCAATTCATTAAGATTCCTCTTTATGAATTTGCCGATAGAACCAAAATAAAAAATTTAGAAAATTTCAAAAAAACATTAGGTGGGATGCCTATGGAATTTTATACAGTAATACCGGAAAAAGACTTAGAAAATGATGCAAAAAAAAATTTTTTAAGATTCTTACCTTCTCCCGAACTATCAACAACTCAATTAATTTTCTTAAGAAAAATCTTAGATTTAACTTCAAAATATAAAATTCCTTTAATGATTTATAAACCACCTATGACGGAATATGCAAATAGAATATTACAAAACTATCATCTATATCATTTAGATCCTTTAATCAATGAATTTCCTAAATATTCAAATATTTTATATATCGATGCAAGCAATTTAGGTTGTAATAAATTTTCTGATTCCGTTCATTTAAGCCCAGAATGCTATAAAGATTTGACAAAATATATATTTATAAACATCAAACATAAATTTATCAATTATTAATATAACTCATAAAAATAACTATAAATTAACTTATGAAACTTATTCCATTCTTTTTTATAAGTTTGATTTCTTATATTTGCTCTCCTAGGGTATCGATCTCTAATATAAAAATATTTTGGATTTTTTTTTAATTCCAAGGTCTCTTTTAAAATTGAATCAAAAATTTCAATCTCATAGGATATTGGTTTAAAATCATTTATATCATAATAAAACTTATATTGAAATACATCTGCAAATTTTTGTAAAACTCGAAATATACCGCGAAATCTTGAAATCCAATTGTAGCCAGCAACGTGTGGTGTTGATATCTTTAATAATTTAAAATCAAGTAACTCTTTTGTTGGTGGTTCAAGAAAAAATACATCTTTAACACTAACAAAATTTTGTAATAAATAAAAATATGCTTCTTTTGTAAATATTTGACCTCGCGATGTATTAATAATAATTTTGTTATCTAAGTTTTGTAGATATTTAACATGGATCATTTGATAAGTTGCATATTCGCCATCATATGTTAAAGGTACGTGAAATGTAATCACATCACACTCATTGATTTGATTTAAACTATTTTTATATTCATTTGGAAACACATAGGGATCGACTGCCAGATATTGAAAGTCTAAATCTTTTAATATTTTTCCCAATAAACTACCAATTCTCCCATATCCTATGATACCAAATACAATATCTTTCCTTAGAAGTTTTTCTTCTTCGATTACGTAAGGTAAAGCACTTAAAACATATTCCACTACGGAATCTTTATTTTCTCCTTGTGCATCAAAAAAAGGTATTTGATATTCTAATAAAAATAATAAATCTACATGATCAATTCCAGTAGAAGGTGTTGCAAAAGATCGTACATTACCGCGAAATAATTGAAATAAATCCTGATTAATTTTTAATGAGACGGGAGCAATCAATAAAGCTATAGGATTTCTAATGATATCTATTAAATCCTTATTGAGGATTCCTTTTTTTACTTCTTTTAAGGAATAAACATAGTAATTTAAATGATTCTTTTTACAAAAATCCGAAAGTAATCTATCAACTCCATAAATTGCATAAGAATGATCTGGAATTAGAATCCATTCTTTATGAGCCAGTACTTCCATAATATAGTTCTCCATATCTCCATATAATCAACGATAAGAGAAATAATATCAAACCAACAGGAAAAGTAAGATAAATAAACATGGGATGAAAAATCATATGGGGATCTTTATTGATAAAATATTGTGCAGGATAGTAATTTACAAAGGCAATAGGCAAAACGAAAGTAAGAAAAAATTGAATACCTTTACTATAAATACTAGTAGGATAGAGTAAAAACTCTCTTGTGGAAAAAACAATTAAATGTTGTAAACTTTCATTAGAAATTGCATAAAAGCAAATTGATGCAATGATCACTCGAATAGAACCAAGAATTAAAACACCTCCTATAATCGTTAAAATAAAAAATAAAATATTTTTAATATTCCAATGAATGTCTAATAAATGATTGGTTATATATAAACTGATAAACCCTAAGCCTAAATGCATTAAACCCGTTAAGTCAAAATTCATTGATAGAATTTGTCCAAGACTCGATAAAGGTCTTAATAAAATTCTATCATAATCACCTTTTCTTATAAACTCGCCAAAATCTATTAATCCAGAAAAAATAATCGAAGTAAACCCCATAGAAAAAATGAGCAAAGTATAGAGTAAAGAAAGCTCTCCAGCTCCCCAATGATTGATGGATTTAAATTTATATATCATTAAAGCAATCACAGTAACTTGTGATAGATAAAAACCAAGTATAGTTAATATAAAAGCAAAAAATGTTCCTCGATATTCCATTTTACTTTGAATAGAAGATAATATTAATCTTAGATAAATTGACTCAGAAAACATATTTTTAAACCACATTTTATCCACCAGCTACTGTAAGTCTTTTAATACCAAATTTATAAACTGTTATCGATAAAAATCCCAGAAACAGCATATTTTGTATATATCTTAATGAAAGTTCATGATAATTAAAAATTATGTTATCACTTTTTAATAAAATCATCGTTGGAAAATAAAACAAATAAGGGAAAGGGGTATTTAATACGATTGTTTGAAGCTCCTTAGGAAAAAAATCAATAGGAATAATTGCACCAGAAAGTAATGTAATCATTGCAAAATATAAAATCCAAAAAGGAAAGATTTCAACAAAAAAGAAGGAAAGTGAACTTATAAAAAGTGAAATAAAATAATACAAGAAAAAAGATAAAAGATAAAATAATAAAAATATTAGAAATTGATTGAATGTAATTTTAAAATGAATATCAAAAATAACAATACAAAAAAAAAGTAAAGGGATAGAACGAGCAAATAGTTGAAACAATGAATTTCCTATAATATCGCTTAAATAGATCAAGGGTAAAGAATATGGTTTCATA
>JBEQAN010000010.1:0-13623 GCA_041640315.1 Leptospiraceae bacterium | reverse complement strand
ACAAAAATGAACAGATTGTTCCTACATGGTATACTCGAAGATCAGAAGCCCGTGCCCACATTAAAAAGGAGATAAGTAAAAGATTAAAAGAATCTGATTTTTTTATTTCGCCCCGTGTAGATTATGATTTAGTAAAATACTCACAAGAAGGAAGTTGTAATACCTATATACGATATAGAATTATTGAAGAAGAGGGAGATCTTCTACAAATCCAAGATCAATTATCGATTGACAATTCAGCCAAGCAAGGATAAAGTTAAGTTGAAGTGTTAGTAATAGATGAAAATTCTAAAACCTTTCAACGAGAAGTTATCTTTTTTTTAATATCAAAATTATTAGAAAGCAGTGTCAATAATCCTACCAATCGTGAGCAAATTTTAAATGAAATCAATCAATATTTAGAAAAAAATGATATTTATGACGTTGAAAAACTACTTTCAAAATCGTCAGAGATTTCGAAGATTTTACGAGTGTCTTCCAATGCTTTTAGTGCCTATGTAAGTAAGAATGTTTTTAAAGTCATTCAATACTTAAAAAAAGAAAAAGAGACAATAAATTTATATATATCGGATGAAAAAAATAGTTTTTTGAACTTACTTAAAATTTTATTTCCTTCTGATTTATCCAATTCCTATTTTACCTTAGACAATGAAAAGTATGTATTAGTTCTTCCAAAGAAAAGAATTTTAGAGAATACACATGAAAAAGTAGAACCTACAGACCATCAAAAACCTCAAGCTATTCTAAAAGAATCTGCGGAAACCAAACAAAAACCATCGTTGGAAGCTGAAGTTTCTATTATTCAAGAAATATTACAAAAATTTTCTAACTTAAAGTTTCGTGAAGATCTAACCGCTAAATTGATGGAACTAGATAAAGTAAATGTTAGCTTAGTTTCTACAAAAGAAAAAGAAGATAACGAAGAAAAGGCTTTTTCTAATGGGTTAAAAATTAATAATGAAAAAATATCTAAATCAACACCAATCATAGAAGAATCTCTTTCCATCATACAAGAATTATTGGAAATATTTTCAGAAATTTTCCCTATCAAAAAAGACCTACAAAATCTATTAAAAAAAGAAGAACAACAATCTATCCAATACATTGAACCCTCTGAAGACAACAAACCAAAAGATTTACAAGAAGAATCCACAGTTTCATTTATTCCTATTCCTTTTACAATCTCTGATTATCTTGAGCTAAGAAAAAAAATTCAACATTTTAAAACCAACCAAGATATTGCAAACTATCAGAACTTTGTTGCCTCTAGTAGTCAGAGTGTTAAAGCTTGTATTGCATTAATGAATATCCAAAAGAAGGAGAATGAACCAGCATTTGATTTAAAAATAGAAATTCAAAAAGCATCCTTGAAACTAAATATTCCCTATAATTCCCTCCTCGAATTTTATCAAAGGCTTAAAAAATATAATGTGTGTCTTGGTGCAATCAAGCAAGCTGGTGATTATTTACAAAAGACACATCCAGATTTATATAAAGCATTTATAGAGATAAAAGAGCCATTATTAGATTTTCTTTCCCAATTAGAACCATCAAATGATGATTTTGAAACTGACACCCTACAAAAAAAATTAAAAATTTTGTTGCTTTCTATACAGGAAGAAAGTACAAGGAACAAAATAAATAACTTTTTAGTACATTTAACCCAAAAGATGCTAAAATTGTTGTAAAAAAGCTACTCTTGATTAAAAAAAACTATTTTTTTGTTCTTGTGTTGAAATAAATATATTGACTACATGAAAGGAAAAAAAATAAAGGTCATTCTAAAATTTTGCCCTCTTAGCTCAGTTGGTAGAGCACTTCCATGGTAAGGAAGGGGTCATCAGTTCGAGTCTGATAGAGGGCAAAGAATGCAGGCTGGTAGTTCAATGGTAGAATAGGGGCCTCCAAAGCCTCTGGTGCGAGTTCGATTCTCGCCCAGCCTGCCAATTATTTAGGGTAAAGGTATGATGAAGTTTATTCAAGAAGTAAGAGAAGAATTGAAACAAGTGATATGGCCCTCAAAGGAAGAGGTGCTTAAATCCACTTGGGTGATTTTAATCACTGTAATAGCTATTTCTTTATTTTTATATTTTACTGATTTTGTTTTTGAAAAACTATTTGAATATTTAGTAAGTTTACGTTCAGGTTCATTATGAAGCAGTGGTATGTAATCCGAGCACAGTCTGGACATGAAAAAAAAGCTAAAATGAATTTAGAAAATTATTTAGAAAAAAAAGGAATTCGCCATAAATTGGGGCAAGTAATAGTACCTATTGTAAAGGTGCCTCAGGTACGTAAAGGGAAAAAAATTTATATAGAAAAAAAAGTGATGCCAGGATATATCATCGCAGAGTTAGAATTGGATGAAGAAATAAAATCAGAAATTAGAAAAATTCCTTCTATTGCGGGATTTGTAGGCGGAAAAAACCCAAAACCTTTAACAAAGGATGAAGTTCGAGAAATTATGAACTTGCAAGGTTTAGAATCTCAAGAAGAAGTGAAAGCTCCACCACCAGTCTTATTTAATAAAGGCGAAAAAGTTAAAATCATTGATGGACCTTATAATAATTTCTCTGGAATTATTGAAGATATCCTTAAAGATGAAGGAAAATTAAAAATCAAAATTGAAATTTTTGGTCAAACAACTACCGTTGATGTAGATTATTCACAGGTTGTTTCCAATGTGTAATAAAAGATCATAATTTTTATAGTAGGTTAACATTATGGCTCAAAAGAAGGTTGTTAAACAAATTAAATTACAAATAGAAGCGGGAAAAGCAACACCAGCACCTCCAGTGGGTCCAGCTCTTGGTCAGGCTGGTGTGAATATAAAAGAGTTTTGTGATCAATTTAATAATAGAACAAAAGCTCAGGCTGGTTTAAAAATACCAGTAGTAATTACTGTTTATTCCGATAGAAGTTTTACCTTTATTACAAAATCTCCACCTGCCTCTGTTTTAATTGCAAAAGAATTAAATCTACCTAAGGGGGCACAAAAACCTGGATTACAAAAAGTGGGTAAGATTACAAAATCTCAATTAAAAAAAATCGCAGAGATTAAAAAAGATGATTTAAATGCATATGATCTGGAAGAAGCAATTAAAATTATTGCTGGAACTGCCAGATCTATGGGAGTTGAAGTGGATATGGAATCCTAAGGGGAAATTGGAGGACTCAATGAAGCGCGGTAAAAAATGGATAGAAGCAAGTAAGAAAGTTAACTCAAGAGAACCACTTCCTATCGAAGAAGCTGTAAAAAAAGTTAAAGAAGTGTCATATACAAAATTTGATGGGACAGTGGAAGCGCATTTTAAAATCAACTATAAATCATTACAAAATGTTCGTGGTATTGCATATTTACCATATGGAACTGGAAAAAAAATCACTGTACTTGTAATCGCAAAAGAGGATAAACATCAAGAAGCGAGAGAAGCGGGTGCTGATTATGTAGGTTCAGATGATATCATACAAAAAATTCAAGAGGAAAAATGGGTAGATTTTGATATATGTATTGCTACACCAGATATGATGGGTAAAGTAGGAAAATTAGGCCCAATTTTAAAAGGTAAGATGCCTAAACCAAAAGCTGGAACTGTAACGGATGATATTAAAACAGCTGTAAAAAATGTAAAAGGTGGTCAAATTGAATATAAAGCAGATAAAACAGGTGTAATCCACGTTCCCATTGGAAAAGTCTCTTATGAAGAAGAAAAGTTACAAGAAAATTTAAAAACACTTTATCAATCTATCATGAGGGATAAACCTGCTGATGCAAAAGGTGAATACGTAAAAACTGTATATATTGCACCAACGATGGGTCCCTCAATAAAAGTAAATCATAAAACTATCATTTAGTTAAGGAGAATCTTATGCCATCAAAAAGAAATGTTGCTCTTTATGAAGAAATTACGCAATTATTAAATCAAAATCCCAATGTTCTAATTACCACATATACTGGTTTAACTGTAGAAGAATTAAATCAATTAAGAAAGAAAGTACGCGAAAAAAAAGGTAAATTAAAAGTTGTAAAAAATAATATTTTTAAATTAGCCATCAAAAATTCAAAACAACATGAATATGAAGAACGATTAAAAGATATAGAATCTACGATTTACGGACCAATAGCTGTTACTTTTGCTGGTGATGAAATACCTTCTATTGCCAAAATTTTCGTAGAAATATCTAAAGAAAATGAAAAAGTTCAACTTTTAGGTGGGTATTACGAAGGAAAATTCTTAGATAAAAATCAAATTAAAGCTATTGCAGGATTGCCAACAAAAGATGAGCTCTTAGCAATGATTGCAAGAGGATTAAATACACCAGCACAGAAAATAGCTATTGGAATCAATGAAGTCATTGCTAAACTTGCAAGAGGTATAAAAGCTGTTTCTGAGAAAAAAAATCAGCAATAAAATTAAAAAATATTTATAAAAATTTCATTGTAATTAATTAAAGAAAAAACATTATTGAAGGAGTACAACTATGTCAATCACAGATGAATTACTTGAAAAAATAGGAAATTTAACCTTAGTAGAAGCTGCAGAACTTGTAAAAAAAATGGAAGAAAAATTTGGAATTTCTACAGCAGCGCCCGTTGCTGTTGCTGGAGTTGCTCCAGCAGCTGGTGCGGCCCCAGTGGAAGAAGAAGCTACTTCCTTTAATGTTGTTCTAAAAAGCCATGGAGATAAAAAAGTGGATGTCATCAAAGTCGTTCGAGAGTTAACGGGATTGGGCTTGAAAGAAGCTAAAGAACTAGTAGAAAAAGGAAATCAAAATATAAAAGAAGGTGTAGAGAAAAAAGAAGCAGAAGAAATCAAGAAAAAACTAGAAGCAGCTGGTGCAACTGTAGAATTAGTTCCCGCTTAATCATGAAACATAAAATATCCCCGTATCCAATAAATGTTTTGGGTACGGGCAAGTTTACTTCATCTTAAATGAATAAAATTAATTTAAAAGTAAAATACCAACATAGTTATAATTTTTCAATTTCAACACCAAAAAATGTTATTTATATGTAATTATAACAAATATAACATAACACAAGGAATTAAATTATGACAAAAGAATTCACCCCTACTTATGATTTTTTACCAAAATATAAAAAAGTTATTAATTTGGGAAAAATAACCAATTACGATTTAATTTTCGATTTAATCAATATTCAAATTAACTCCTATTCTGAATTTTTACAATTAGATGTTGATCCCCATAAAAGAGAAAATAAAGGACTTGAACAAGTTTTTCGTGAATCTTTTCCTATCGTTTCCGCAAATGAAGATATAATATTAGATTATGATCATTATAATATTGGTACATGTAAATGGTCTCCTATTGAATGTAAAAGTATGGGGACAACTTATGCTGCACCACTAAAAGCGGTTTTAAGAGTCATTAACAACGAAACAGGCGAAATACGAGAACAAGAAGTTTATTTTGGCGAGATTCCTTTAATGACTCCACAAGGAACATTTATTATTAATGGTGCAGAGAGAGTTGTTGTATCCCAATTACATCGTTCACCGGGTATTTTCTTCTTCTACGAAGAAGATAAATCCCTATATACGGCTCGCATTATACCTTATAAAGGTTCTTGGTTAGAGATAGAATTAGATCCCAAGGAACTTCTATATATAAAAATTGATAAAAGAAAACGAATTCCCGCTACTATTTTCTTAAGAGCGTTAATTTCTGAAGAAGGTACTAATGAAGAAATCCTAAAAATATTTTATCAAACAGAAAAAATTGATTTAAGAAAATTACGAAAAAATCAATTAACGAAAATTTTAAGAAAGCGCTTAGCAGCGGATGTTATTGATCCTGAAAATAAAGAAGTGATTATGTATGCTGGAGAGTTAATAGATGAAGATGCTTATAACAATCTAAAAGAAAGAAATATTGAAGAAATAGAAATCTTAGTTTTCCCTAATGAAAAGGATGACACATTATTAATCAATACCTTGGAAAAAGATGGTTGTAAGAATAAAAAAGATGCTGTAGAAAAATTTATTGAACATGTGAAAGGAGAAGGTTATGAATACGAAGATGCTCTTAATATAATTGAATCCATGTTTTTTGATGAACGAATGTATGATTTATCTCCAGTAGGTAGATTTAAAATTAACAATAAATTTAAATTTATAAACAAAAATGATTTCGAAAATGCAACTGAAAGAACATTAAGAAAAATTGATATTATAGAAACCTTTAAATATTTTATCCATCTAGTTAATGAAGTCGAAGGTTATGACGTGGATGACATTGATCATCTCGGCAATAGAAGAGTAAGAAGTGTTGGCGAGTTGTTAGCAAATCAAATTAAATCAGCTTTCCAGAAAATGGAAAGAGTCATAAAAGAACGAATGAATTCTGCAGAAAAAGATACTATTACTCCGCAATCCTTAATATCTATTAAACCTATTACCACTGCGATTAATGATTTTTTTGGATTAGGACAACTCTCTCAATTTATGGATCAAACAAACCCCTTATCAGAAACGACTCATAAACGAAGATTGAATGCTCTAGGTCCAGGGGGTTTAAATCGTGAACGTGCGGGATTTGAAGTCCGTGACATTCATTACAGCCACTACGGAAGAATGTGTCCTATTGAAACACCAGAGGGACAAAATATAGGTCTCATTGTTTCTATGAGTACGCTTGCAAGAGTCAATGAATTTGGTTTTATTGAAACTCCCTATAGAAAAGTCATTAAAGAAAGAGATAAAAATGGAAAAATTACAAAAGTCTATGTCTCTAATGAAATTGAATACATGACAGCTGATATTGAAGAGCATTATGTAATAGCACAAGCAAATGCTCCTTTAAATGAAGATGGAACATTTAAAAATAAATTGGTTGCATGTAGACATAAAGATGAATATCCCCTTAAATCTCCTGAAGAGATTGATTACATGGATATTGCTCCTTTGCAAGTGATTAGTGTTTCTACTTCTTTAATCCCTTTCTTAGAGCATGATGATGCCAACAGAGCATTAATGGGATCAAACATGCAAAGGCAAGCTGTACCACTCATAACAGAAGAAGCACCTTTAGTAGGTACAGGCATGGAAAAACGCGTAGCCTATGATTCTCGTGTTTGTATTCTTGCTTTAGAGGATGGTGTAGTGGTAAAAGTAGATGCAAATCAAATTGTAGTCCGTGAACAAGATAATAGAGAAAGAATTTATCGTTTAAGAAAGTTTGAAAGAACAAATCAGGATACTGTATTTAATCATAAACCAAAAGTAAGAACAATAATTTTTGATCATAAAAAATGGGATTCAAACTTAAAAAAATATATTGATTCTAAGGAAGGGGAAGTAATATCTGTAAAAAAAGATAATATTAAAATTTTAGCTAAACTTGAAAATGGCGAGGAAGAAATCATTAACTATCCATTAAAATTTGAAAATAAAGAATTTGAACCATTTGTTTCTGAAAAAGAAATCATAAAACCGGGGAAAACAATAGCGGGTCAAAAAGTATATAAAGAAAGAAGGGATTCAAAAGGATTTATCAAAGAATATGCAACAATTTTAGCTGAAGGTCCTTCCATTGATGATGGTAGACTTGCTCTTGGAAAAAATATTTTAGTTGCCTTCATGCCATGGAATGGTTATAACTTTGAGGATGCCATTTTAATCAGTGAACGCTTAGTAAGAGATGATGTATTTACTTCTATTCATATAGAAGAATTTGAAGTTCAAGCAAGAGAAACAAAACTAGGTCCAGAAGAGATTACGAGAGATATACCTAATATTAGCGATAAAGCTTTTCGTGAATTAGATGAATTTGGTATTATAAGAATTGGAGCAGAAGTAAAAGCAGGGGACATTTTGGTGGGAAAAGTAACACCTCAAGCAGATAGAGAAATGACACCAGAGTATAAGCTACTTCATAGTATTTTTGGCGAAAAATCTAGAGATGTAAAAGATACATCTTTAAGAGTACCTAATGGAGTAGAAGGTATCGTTGTTGATGTTAAACGATATTCTCGAAGTGAAGGGCATGAACTTCCTTCTGGTGTAGAAGAAATGGTGAAGGTCTATGTTGCAAGTAAAAGAAAATTACAGGTTGGTGATAAAATGGCTGGTAGACATGGAAACAAGGGTGTGATTTCGAAAGTACTTCCAATTGAGGATATGCCTTTTATGGAAGATGGAACACCAATTGATATTGTTTTAAATCCTTTGGGAGTTCCTTCCAGAATGAATATTGGACAAATCTTAGAAACAATGCTTGGATTTGCAGCTCATAAATTGAATTATTTATTTGAATCTCCAGTGTTTGATGGTGCAAAAGAAGAAGATATACAGAGGTATCTTCAAGAAGCAGGTCTTCCATTAGATTGTAAATTTCAATTGTATGATGGTAAGACCGGGGAAAAATTCGAAAATAAGGTTTTCTGTGGTTATATCTATATGCTTAAATTGGCTCATATGGTAGAAGATAAAATGCATGCAAGATCCACTGGCCCCTATTCTTTAGTAACCCAACAACCCTTAGGTGGGAAAGCTCAATTTGGTGGTCAACGATTGGGAGAAATGGAAGTATGGGCATTGGAGGCGTACGGAGCTGCCTATAATTTACAGGAACTTCTCTCTGTTAAATCAGATGATATTATTGGGAGAAATAGAATTTATGATGCTATTATCAAAGGAATTCATACAATTAAACCCGGAATTCCAGAATCCTTCAATGTATTGCTACAAGAACTTAGAGGTCTCGCATTAGATATGATTATGTTAGACGAAGAAGGTAATCCAATCGATTTGGCGGATATTGATGAAGATTACAGTAGAACAACCCGTTCAAGAATTCGTATAGAAACCATTGAAAGAAACTAAAACTATATTGTTAAAGAGGAAATATGGGATTAAGAAAAGAAAAAACCTTTGATGCAATTAAAATCATGTTAGCAAGTCCCGAAAGAATTCGGGAATGGTCCTATGGGGAAGTAAAAAAAGCAGAAACCATTAATTATAGAACCTTAAGACCTGAACGCGATGGTTTGTTTTGCGAAAAGATTTTTGGAACCACGCGTGATTGGGAGTGTTTCTGTGGAAAATTCAAGTCTGTTCGTTATAAAGGGGTAATATGTGATAGATGTGGAGTAGAAGTGACCCATAGTAAAGTAAGACGAGAGAGAATGGGACATATTGAACTTGCAACACCTGTTGCCCATATTTGGTATTATAGAAATGTACCAAGTAGAATTGGGTTATTAATTGATAAAAATGTCAATGAGATTAAAAGTATTTTGAACTATGAAAAATATGTCGTAATCGATCCAGCTGATTCTGATAAAGAAGTTGGTGAGCTTATTACAGAAGATGAATACAATGAATATATTGATGAATATGGCGAAAAATTTGTTGCGATGATTGGTGCAGAAGCTTTAAAAGAGCTTTTAAGTAGAATCAATATAGACGAAGAAATTCATGAATTAAGAAGTCAACTATCTACTGATAAGATGAAAGCAACCGATAAGAAATTATTAAAACGCTTAGAGCTACTGGAAGCTTTAAAAGAATCTGGAAACCGTCCCGAATGGATGATTTTAGAAGTAATCCCCGTTATCCCACCAGAACTTCGTCCCATGGTTCAGTTAGATGGCGGTAGATTTGCTTCATCAGATTTAAATGATCTTTATAGAAGAGTCATTAATCGAAATAATCGATTAAAAAGACTTCAGCAATTAAGAGCACCAGAAATAATTGTAAAAAATGAAAAACGAATGCTACAGGAATCTGTTGATTCTTTATTTGATAATACAAAAAAAGGAAAACAAAGTGTTGTAAAAGGAAAGGGAAATCGTCCATTAAAATCATTATCAGACATGCTAAAGGGTAAGTCTGGTAGATTTAGACAAAATCTCTTAGGTAAAAGAGTGGACTATTCTGGTAGATCTGTAATTGTAATCGGTCCTAACTTAAAATTACATGAAATGGGATTACCAAGAAAAATGGCTCTTGAGCTGTTTAAACCCTTTATCTTAAAACGATTATTAGATTTAGATATCGTACCTAATATAAAAACTGCTAGAAAAAAAGTAGAAGAGGAATCTCCAGAAGCCAACGAAGCACTCGAATATGTAATTAAAGAGCATCCAGTATTATTGAATAGAGCACCAACGTTACACAGATTGGGAATTCAAGCCTTTATTCCAGTGATTGTGGAAGGAAAAGCAATCCAACTTCATCCTCTTGTGTGCCATGCTTTTAATGCGGATTTTGATGGAGATCAAATGGCGGTACATGTTCCGCTTTCTCCTTTCGCTCAACTTGAATCTTGGATGTTGATGCTATCATCTCATAATATTTTGAATCCAGCTAATGGTCAACCGATTGTATTCCCTACCCAAGACATGGTTCTTGGATTATTTTATTTAACCTCTAAATTAAATGATGACGTTGGAGAAGGTAAAAGCTTCTCATCTTTTGAAGAGTTAATTTATGCTGTTGAAAATAAAGTGGTTGGATTAAGAGCAGAGATTAGATATCTATTAGAAGATAAAATTATTCGTACAACTCCTGGTAGAGTCATTTTCAATTCTGTACTACCAAAAGGATATCCATTTGTAAATATTCCAATGACCGATAAAGAAGTAAATAAAATTATTGCTGATGTCTATGCAAATTATGGTACTATTGAAACAGTAGAAATGTTAGAGAAATTTAAAGAACTAGGTTTTTATTATTCTACGAAATTTGCACCCTCTATTTCTATTTCAGATATAAAAGTGCCTGCTCAAAAGTATGAGTTAATAAAAAAAGCGGATGAAGAAGTTGAAAAAGTAAACAGAGACTATAAAGAGGGATATTTAACCAATGAAGAACGTTATAAAAGAGTAATTGAAATATGGGATAAAACTAACGAAGAAGTTTTGAAAGCAGTATTTGACGAACTGGAAAAAGATCAAAATGGTTTTAATCCCGTCTATGCAATGGCTCTTTCAGGAGCAAGGGGTTCAAAACAACAGATTCGACAGCTTGCAGGTATGCGTGGATTGATGGCAAAACCTTCTGGAGAAATTATTGAATTACCAATTCGTTCAAACTTTAAAGAAGGTTTAGGTATACTGGAGTTTTTTATCTCTACCCATGGTGCAAGAAAAGGTTTAGCGGATACGGCTTTAAAAACTGCGGATGCGGGATATTTAACAAGACGACTTGTTGATATTGCTCAAGATGTTATTGTGACAGAACATGATTGTGGAACAACCCAAGGTTTATGGATAGGTGCTGTGAAAGATAGAAATAAAGTAATTGTATCCTTAGGAGAACGTTGTTTTGGTAGAGTTCTTGCAAAAGATGTAGAGGATCCCATTACTGGTGAGGTGATTTTTAAAGCTGGCACCATGATAAACAAAGAGGTAGGGAAAAAAATTGATTCTCTTGGTATAGAAAAAATCTATATACGCTCTGTATTAACTTGTGAGACTAAACATGGTATTTGTGCAAAATGTTATGGTTTAGACCTTGCTAGATTAAAATTAGTAGAACTTGGTGAGGCTGTGGGAATCATCGCAGCTCAGTCCATAGGTCAACCTGGAACACAATTAACGATGCGAACATTCCATGTTGGAGGAATTGCAACCAATGTAGAAAGAGATGTAAATGAATATAGAGCTACGGATCATTCTATTATTACAAAGATTCAAGGACTGATCATTAACAATAGAGATAATAGAAGGTTGCTTGCTACTCGAGGTTCCATTGAACTAAGAAAGATCCATTTTAGTATCCCTCTAAAAAGAATAAAAACATTAAATGTCAAAAATGGTGATTATGTTATACCTGGTCAACAGATTGCAGATGAATACTTTGATGATGAAAATAATCTAAAAAGAGGTTTAATAGCAGAAACTAAGGGAGTTGCAGTGATAGATGAAAAAAATGATGGATTCTACATTATGGAAGAAACAACCAATACCATTAATTTAAAAATTGGAAGTGAAATATTTGTTTATGAAAATCAAATCTGTAAGCCAAACGATTTACTAGCAAAATTTGATTCTTTAAATGATATCATTATTACAGATATAGATGGGAAAGTACGATATAAGGATATTTATCCCGATGAAAATTTAAAAAGAGATGATCAAAATAATTTTCGTATTTATGATGTAAGAGGTAAAAAGTTAAATCCATCTATTATAGTTGAAACAGATAAAAAGACATTTAAAGAATTTCCAGTCCCAACTGGCGCAGTTTTAATGGTTTCTGAAAACGCAGATGTAAAAGCGGGAGATATTTTATTTAAAGTTGCAACGACAAAAGAGATAAAAACGCGGGACATTACAGGAGGTCTTCCACGTGTAGAAGAACTTTTTGAAGCAAGGGCTCCAAAAAAATCTGCAATCCTTGCGCCCGTAGATGGAATTATAAGAGATAAAAACGAAGTAATTAAAGATAAAAGAATTATCTACATCATACCTTTAGAAATTACAGAAAATATGAAAGAAGAAGTAATTGAAATAAAAGAAGAAGAAGATTTTGAAAATCAAGAATTTCAAGAATATAATGAATACAACATATATGATGAAATCCCCGATACTTCTGTTATCTATAAGATAGCGATACCAAGACAAACTCGAATTTTAGTAAGAGATGGAGATCAAGTTAAAAAAGGAGAACCTATTACAGAAGGACAGTTAAATCCTCATGATATATTACGAATTAAAGGTTTAGAATCATTACATGAATTTTTAATTCAAGAAATCCAAGAAGTATATCGTCTACAGGGAGTTTTTATCAACGATAAACATCTAGAAATTATTATTAGACAAATGTTAAAAAAAGTTGAAATAACCGATCCAGGTGATACCAATTTTGTTTATAAACAACAAGTAGATCGATTAAAAGTCATTGAAGAAAATAAGCGTGTAGTTGAAGAAGGTGGTGAACCTTGCCGATGGAGACCCATTTTATTAGGATTAACCAAAGCATCTTTAAATACAGAATCATTCTTGTCTGGGGCAAGTTTCCAAGAAACAACAAAAGTCTTAACCGATGCAGCAATTAAAGGTAAAATCGATAATTTAATGGGATTGAAAGAAAATGTAATTGTGGGTCATTTAATACCAGCTGGAACTGGACTAAAGAAATATAGAGAGATTGAAATTTTCTACAATGAATATGGTGATATACAGAAGATATATAAACAAAAATTAGAAATGTTGAGTAAAGAAGAATGATTTTTTCTATTGATTCCCTAAAACCTAAAGATTTTATGGATATTTAAACATAAATTGTAATTTAATTTTATAAATAATTTTCAAGATTGAGGAAGTTATGCCTACGATTAATCAATTAATAAGAATAGGAAGAAAAAAAGTTAAAAGAAAAACAAAAGCCCCTGCACTAAAAGCATGTCCCCAAAGAAGAGGTGTATGTGTAAGGGTGATGACAATTACCCCAAAGAAACCTAACTCCGCTCTAAGGAAAGTTGCAAGGGTTAGGCTTACGACCGGTATTGAAGTTACAGCATATATCCCAGGTGAGGGACATAATTTACAAGAACATCACACAGTATTAATCCGCGGTGGAAGGGTGAAAGATTTACCCGGTGTAAGATATCATATTATACGTGGTACCCTTGATGCATTGGGAGTTGAAAAGC